>NZ_JACNDD010000122.1:0-19731 GCF_017351395.1 Pseudomonas sp. FW305-28 | reverse complement strand
CGCTCCCACAGGAGGGGGCCTCAACATACTGGTGCTGGATGGGGATGACGACTGGTTGCGGGACAAGGCCACCGACAATCCGCCTGCCCGAGTCGCCGCCGAGAACCTGGCCTACGTGATCTACACCTCCGGCTCCACCGGCAAACCCAAGGGCGCCGGCAACAGCCACGGCGCCCTGACCAACCGCTTGTGCTGGATGCAACAGGCCTATGGCCTGGAGGCCGGCGACAGTGTCTTGCAGAAGACGCCGTTCAGTTTCGACGTGTCGGTCTGGGAGTTCTTCTGGCCGTTGATGACCGGCGTGCGCCTGGTCGTCGCGGCACCGGGCGATCATCGCGATCCGCAGAAGCTGGTCAGCCTGATCGAACGGGAAAGCATCACCACCCTGCATTTCGTGCCGTCGATGCTGCAGGCGTTCGTGCTGGATGCCAACGTCAGCCGGTGCACCCGTCTGACCCGCATCGTCTGCAGCGGCGAAGCCCTGCCGGTGGATGCCCAGCAGCAGGTGTTCGCCAAGTTGCCCAATGCCCGGCTGTATAACCTGTACGGTCCGACCGAAGCGGCCATCGACGTGACCCATTGGACCTGCCGCGACGAAGGGCGCGATGCGGTGCCGATTGGCGAGCCGATTGCCAACCTGATGACCTACATCCTCGACGATGAACTCAACCCGGTGCCGAGTGGTGTCAACGGCGAGCTGTACCTCAGCGGCCAGGGCCTGGCCCGCGGTTATCACCGCCGTCCCGAACTGACCGCCGAGCGTTTCGTCGCCAGCCCGTTCGTGGCCGGCGAGCGGCTGTACCGCACCGGTGACCTGGCGCGCTATCGCCCGGACGGGGTGATCGATTACGTCGGTCGGATCGACCACCAGGTGAAGGTCCGCGGGTTCCGCATCGAATTGGGTGAGATCGAAGCGCGCCTGCTTGAACATGCTGCGGTGCGAGAAGCGGTGGTGGTGGCCCAGGACAGCCGCAGCGGCAAGGTGCTGAGCGGCTACGTGGTCGCCCAGGCCGGTGAGGCCAGCGACTGGCCGCTGTTGCGCGAAGCGCTGCTGGCCCATTTGCGCCTGAACCTGCCAGAGCACATGGTGCCGACGCACCTGACCCGCCTGGAACACATGCCGCTGAGCCCGAACGGCAAACTCGACCGCAAGGCGCTGCCGGCACCGGACCTGGCCGAGCGCCAGGAAGCCTTCACGGCACCGGTCAACGCCATCGAGCGGGCGCTGGTGGACATCTGGCAAGGGGTGCTTGGCGTCGAGCGGGTGGGCACCGCCGACAACTTCTTCGCCCTGGGCGGCGACTCGATCAACTCGATCCAGGTGGTCAGCCGGGCGCGTGCCCAAGGCATCGGCCTGACCCCCAAGGACCTGTTCCTGCACCAGAACATCCAGGCCCTGGCGCGGGTCGCCACGGCGGCCGACGAAGGCGTGATCGACCAAGGCCCGGTCACCGGCGACAGCCTGCTGGTGCCGATGCAGCATTGGTTCTTCGCCAGTGATATCCCGCACCGCGACCACTGGAACCAATCGGTCCTGCTGACCCCGCGCGAACCCTTGGACATCGCCCACCTGCAACAGGCCCTCCAGCACGTGGTGGCCCATCACGATGCCTTGCGCCTGCGCTTCACCCAGGCCAACGATGGCCGCTGGCACGCCAGCCATCAGGCCGTGGATAAGCAGCCGCTGGAGATCTGGCAACGCACCGCGCAGGACGCCGCCGAGATCATCGCCATCGCCGACCAGGCCCAACGCAGCCTCGACCTGCAACACGGCCCGTTGCTGCGTTGCAGCCTGATCGCGGTGCAGGACGGCAGTTCGCGCCTGCACCTGGCGATTCATCACCTGGTCATGGACGGCGTGTCGTGGCGGGTGCTGCTGGAAGACCTGCAAAACGTCTACCGCCAACTGCGGGCGAACCAGGCGCCGGCCTTGCCGGGCAAGTCCACGGCGTTCAAGGCCTGGGCCGCTCAGTTGCAGGACTACGCCCACAGCGAAACCCTGAACAAGGAATTGGATTACTGGGTCGGGCAGCTGGACCAGCCCCTGCCGCCGCTGCCACGGGCCCGCCCCGAGGGCAGCCAGGCCGCGGCCCATGGCCGTTCGGTGAGCACGCGCCTGGATGCCACCCAGACCCAGCGTTTGCTCAAGCAGGCGCCGGCGGCCTATCGCACCCAGGTCAACGATTTGCTGCTCAGCGCCCTGGCGCAAGTGGTCTGCCAATGGACCGGGCAACCGGCCTGCCTGGTGCAGCTCGAAGGCCATGGCCGCGAAGAACTGTTCGAGGGCATCGACCTGAGCCGCACCGTCGGTTGGTTCACCAGCCTGTTCCCGGTGTTGCTGACGCCGGCCGGCGACCCGGCCGAGTCGATCAAGCGGATCAAGGAACAACTGCGGGCGGTGCCGAACAAGGGCCTGGGCTACGGCGTCCTGCGTTACCTGGGGGCCGAAGCGGTCCAGCAGCGCCTGGCAAAACTGCCGCCAGCGCGCATCACCTTCAACTACCTGGGGCAGTTCGACCAGAGCTTCGATGAGCAGGCGCTGTTTGTGCCGAGCGAGGAGGGCAGTGGCGCCGGGCATGGCGATGACGTGGCGCTGGGCAACTGGCTGACCATCGATGGCCGGATCTTCAACGGCCAGTTGACCCTCGACTGGACGTTCAGTGGCGATGTTTTCGACGAGGCCACGCTCCAGCGGTTGGCCGATGCCTACGCCGTGGCGTTGCAACAACTGATCGATCACTGCTGCACCGACGGGCACTTGGGCCTGACACCTTCGGACTTCCCGCTGGCGCGCCTGAGCCAGGCGCAACTCAATGGCCTGCCGGTGCCCGTGGCGCAGGTGGAGGACATCTATCCGCTGTCGCCGATGCAGGACGGCATGCTGTTCCACACCCTGGCCGACGACAGCTCCGGCTTGTACATCAACCAGATCAGCCTGCCGGTGCACGGCCTGGACACCGAGCGTTTCGCCCGGGCCTGGACGTCGGTGATCGAGCGCGAGGACATCCTGCGCACCAGTTTCCACTGGCAGGATGGCTTGAGCGCGCCGGTACAAATCGTCCATCGCCACGTTGAGTTGCCGTTGCGGATTGAAGACTGGCGTGGACAGGACATCAGCGAGCAGGCGATCAGTGCCCGGGCGACCGCTGACTACCTGGCCGGTTTCGACCTGAGCCGCGCGCCTTTGCAACGGGTGTTGTTGCTGCGCCTGGAAGACGATCGCTACCAGATGATCTGGACCTGCCATCACATCCTCATGGACGGCTGGAGCAGTTCGCGGTTGTTCGGTGAGGTGTTGCAGTTCTACGCCCATGGGCACGTGCCCAGCCGCAATGGTCGCTACCGCGAGTTCATCGAATGGCTGCAACGCCAGGACCAGGGCGCGCTGGAACGCTTCTGGCGCAGCCGCCTCGACACCTTGGAGCAGGCGACTTCCCTTAGCCAGGCGATGTTCCCGCGGCATGTCGAGGCACTGCCGGGGCACGAGGCGCTGTATTCGCGCTGGGACGTGGCACAGACCGCTCGCCTGCAACAGGCCTGCCGCGCCTTGCAGATCACACCCAATACCTTGATCCAAGGGGCGTGGCTGCTGTTGCTGCAACGCTTCACCGGGCAGAACACCGTGGTCTTCGGCGCCACCGTCGCCGGGCGTCCGGCGGGGCTGGTCAACGCCGACAACATCCTCGGCCTGTTCATCAACACCTTGCCGGTGATCCAGACCCTGGACCCCGAGCAGCCGCTGGACCAATGGCTGCAACAGTTGCAGGCCTACAACCTGGACCTGCGTGAGCATTCCCATGCGCCACTGGCGGACATCCAGCGCTGGTCGGGCCTGGGCGGGCAGGGCTTGTTCGACAGCATCATCGTGTTCGAGAACTACCCCATCGACGAACGCCTGGGCGACCAGCAGGACACCGGCCTGAGCTTCGGCGAGTCACGCAATCATGACGTGACCAACTTCCCGATGGACCTGGCGGTCAACCTGGGTGAAACGCTGTCCATCGAGTACCTGTTCCTGCGCAACGCCTTCAGCGTCGAAGCGGTGGAGCGAATCCGCCGGACCCTGGAAGACACCCTGGAAGCGATGATCGATGCGCCCCATGTGTGCCTGGGCAACCTGCAGCGCTTGTCGCTGGAACAGTGGCAAGCCTTCGCACAATGGAGCGCGGCGCCGAACGGTTGCTATCAGGCGCAGTTGTTGCCGGAGCTGATTGGCCGGCATGCCCAGTCGCGTCCGCAGGCCACGGCGCTGGTGTGTGGCGACGACTCGCTGGACTATGGCGAACTGGAGCGCCGGGCCAACCGCCTGGCCCACCGTTTGATCGAACTTGGCGCCGGCCCGGAAGTGGTGGTCGGTGTGGCCCTGGAGCGTTCGGTGGACATGGTCGTGGCGCTGCTGGCGGTGATGAAAAGCGGTTCGGCGTATGTGCCGCTGGACATCGATTATCCACCCGAGCGCCTGGCGTTCATGATCGAAGATTCGGCCATGGCGCTGTTGCTGACCCACAGCCGGGTGCAGGCACGCCTGCCGGATCTCGACGGTCTGGCGCGCCTGGCCATCGACGGTTTCGACAGCCGCGGCTACAGCGATTTGCCGCCCCACAGCGGTTTGCTCGGCGGCAACCTGGCCTACCTGATCTACACCTCGGGCTCCACCGGTCGACCCAAAGGCGTCGCCGTGGCGCACGGGCCGATGAGCATGCATTGCCAGGCCATCGCCGCGCTGTACGACATGGACGAACAGACCCGCGAACTGCATTTCATGTCGTTCGCCTTCGACGGCGCCCATGAACGCTGGCTGAGCACGCTGTTCAGCGGCGGCACCCTGGTGATTCGTGACGGCGCGCTGTGGACGCCGGAGCAGACCTTCGACGCCTTGCACCGCCACGGCATTACCATCGCCTGCTTCCCGCCGGCCTACCTCAAGCAACTGGCCGAGTACGCTGCCAATAGCTCACTGGCGCCACCGCCGGTGCGGGTCTACTGCTTCGGCGGCGATGCGGTGCCGGACCAGACCTTCGAGCAAGTGAAGGCGGCGTTGCGTCCGCAATTCTTCACCAACGGCTACGGCCCGACTGAAACCGTGGTCACGCCGATGTTGTGGAAGGTGCCGGCCAGCGAACGTTGCGAAGCCGCCTACGCGCCGATCGGGCGTGCGGTGGGTGAGCGCGCCTTGTATGTGCTGGACGACAACCTCAACCCGTTGCCGCCGGGCATTGCCGGCGAGTTGTACATCGGTGGCGCGGGCATCGCCCGTGGTTATCACCGTCGCCCGGACCTGAGTGCCGAGCGCTTCGTGCCGGATCCGTTCGGCCAGCCGGGCGATCGCCTGTATCGCAGCGGCGACCTGGTACGCCAGCGCGTCGACGGTGTGCTCGATTACGTCGGCCGTATCGACCACCAGATCAAGGTGCGGGGTTTCCGCATCGAACTGGGAGAAGTGGAGGCCAGCCTGCGGCAACTGGACGACGTCAGCGATGCGTTGGTGATCGCCCGCG
Source organism: Pseudomonas sp. FW305-28 (assembly GCF_017351395.1). Taxonomy (NCBI): domain Bacteria; kingdom Pseudomonadati; phylum Pseudomonadota; class Gammaproteobacteria; order Pseudomonadales; family Pseudomonadaceae; genus Pseudomonas; species Pseudomonas sp. FW305-28. The sequence continues at coordinate 14,233 of NZ_JACNDD010000122.1, read as the reverse complement.
ACAGTGCCTCGGGCAAGCAACTGATTGGCTACGTGGTCACCCCCGATGGCGTGGCCATCGGCGATCGGCTCAAGGCCGAGTTGCGAGCGCAATTGCCGGATTACATGGTGCCGGCCCAGGTCATCTGCCTGGAGGCGTTGCCGGTCACCCCGAACGGCAAGCTCGATCGCCAGGCCTTGCCGGAGCCGGAATTCAAGGGCGCCGAGTATGTGCCGGGGCGTAACCGCGATGAGCAACTGTTGGCCGAGGTCTGGGCTGATGTGTTGCAAGTCGAACGGGTGGGCATCACCGACAATTTCTTCGAGTTGGGCGGTGACTCGATCCTCAGCCTGCAAGTGGTCTCGCGGGTGCGTAACCATGGGGAGCTGAAGATGGAGCTCAAGCTGCGGGATCTGATGCGCGGCCAGACCATCGAGGCGATTTTCGACCAGCGTTCGAACACGTTTGCCGTGACGGTCGAGGACGTGACCCAGGTGGCCGCCGAAGGGCAGTTCAACCTGATTCCGATCCAGCAATGGTGGTTCGACCAGCGCATGAGCGAGCCCCATCATTACAACCAGGCGTTGATGCTGCGGGCCCGCCAGGGGTTGAACCTGACGGCGCTGGAATTGGCCTTGCGCGGCATGATGCAGCAGCACGATGCCTTGCGCCTGCGCTTCAGTGAGGTCGGCGGGCGTCACCTGCAGCATTACCAGGCGCTGGAGGAGATGCAGGCCCAGTGGGCCAACGAACCTTTGCTGTGGCAGCACAGCGTGGCCGATGAAGCCGAGTTGGAGTTGTACGCCGAGCAGGTGCAACGCAGCCTTGATGTGCACAACGGGCCAGTGTGGCGCACGGCGCATGTGACCCTGGGCAGCGGTGAAATTCGTGTGCTGATGGTGATTCATCACCTGGTCATCGACACGGTGTCGTGGCGTTTGCTGCTGCAGGATTTGCAGACGGCTTATGCGGCCTACAGCGACGGCCAGACGCCGAACCTGCCGATTCGCACCAGCAGCTACCGGGCCTGGGCCGAGGGCCTGCAAGCCTATGCGCTGGACTATCCGGCGCCGGAAAAAGCCTGGTGGCTGGAGCAGATCGACCAGCCGGGCAGTGAGTTGCCGTGTGACAACCTGCGGGGCAAGAACCAGGTGCAGTATCAGTCGGTGGCGCATTTGAGCCTGTCGGAGCAGCACACCCAGCAGTTGCTCAAACAGGTGCCGGCGGTCTACCAGACGCAGATCAACGACGTGTTGCTGGCGGCGCTGAGCCGGGTCTTGTGCCGCTGGAGCCAGCAGCCGTCGGTGCTGATCCAACTGGAGGGGCATGGTCGCGAGGACCTGGTCAAGGACATCGACCTGAGCCGCAGCCTGGGCTGGTTCACCAGCATGTTCCCGGTGCGCCTGACCCCGAGCCATGAAGCCGACATCGGCACGTCGGTGCGGGCGGTGCAACGGCAGTTGGCCGCCGTGCCGAACAAGGGATTGGGCTATGGCGTGTTGCGCTACATGAGCGGCGAGCCGATGGCCGCCACCCTGGGCCGCGCGCCCCAGGCACGGGTGACGTTCAACTACCTGGGGCAGTTCGACCAGAGCTTCGACGACAAGGCGTTGCTGGTGCCGGCGGCGGAAAGCTACGGCAGCTGCTACAGCCCCCATGCCGCACTGGGCAACTGGCTGGAAGTGGTGGGGCAGGTGTACGACGGGCGACTGGCACTGCGCTGCATCTTCAGCACCCGCCGCTACCGTGCCGAGACCGTCGAGGGATTGATGCGCGCCTACCAGGAGGAACTGGAGGCGTTGATCGAACACTGCGTGGCGCAAGCGGCTTAAGGATCGGGGCGGGTTTATCGTTATACAAAGACGAGCCGGATGTAGGAGCTGACGAGTGCAACGAGGCTGCGATCTTTCCTCAGACGCTTGAGTCCCAAGCGCAGAGTCAAAAGATCGCAGCCTTCGGCAGCTCCTACAGAGCGCAATTCAGCGGGACGTATGGCGTTTCGCTAAACCCCCTCGCCACAGGGTTTTGCATGAGTCTGAGTGGCTCATCTTTTACCCATGGTTTTACATAAGGAACCCCTGCGATGTCCTTGCATCCGGAACTCAACGCCTTCCTCGACCTGGCCGAAGAAAGCCAGGCCGACGGCCCCGGGCCGTTTCACCTGTCGACGCCGGCCCAGGCCCGCGAGGCGTTCGAGCGCACCACCGGGCAATTGCGCTGGGACGCTCCGGCGGATGTGCAGTGCGCCGCTCACGCCGTCACCGCCCGTGACGGCGCGACGCTGGCGCTGCGTCTGTATCGTCCCGCCACGGCTTCGGTCCAGGCGCTGCCGGTGCTGGTGTACTTTCACGGCGGCGGTTATGTGGTCGGCAGTCTGGCATCCCACGACGGCGTCTGCCGCGAATTCTGCGCCCGGACACCGTGCGCGGTGTTGTCGGTGGGCTATCGCCTGGCCCCGGAACACACCTTCCCGACCCCGCTGAACGACGGCGCTGACGCCCTCGACTGGCTGGCCCGGCAGGCTCGCGCCGAAGGCCTGGACGTCAGTCGTGTGGCGTTCGGCGGCGACAGCGTCGGCGCGACACTGGCGACGGTGCTGGCGCTACAAGCGGCCCTGGAACCGGCCTCCCTGGCGATCCAGCCGTGCTTTCAGTTGCTCTGTTACCCGGTGACCGATGCGTCCACCAGCAGCCCGTCCACCGAGCTGTTCGGCGAAGGGTATCTGCTGGAGAGCGAAACCCTCGAGTGGTTCTACCGGCACTACGCCAATGAGCCCACCGATCGCCTGGACTGGCGCTTCTCGCCGTTGCTGGCGCCCGGTTGCCCAGGCCTGGCCCCGGCCCTGATCGCCCTGGCCGGCCATGACCCGCTGCTCGACGAAGGCCGTGCTTACGCCCGGCGTTTGCAGGCGCAGGGGGTGAGCGTGGAACTGATCGAATACACCGGCCTGATCCACGACTACCTGCGCTTGCAGAGCGTGGTACCGGAGATTGACGAGGTGTACGCGCAATTGAGCCAAGCCTTGCGGACTGCACTCACCGCCTGAAACACCACAATCCCTTGTGGGAGCGAGCTTGCTCGCGATAGCGGAGTGTCAGCCAAGATTATTTTGCTGATCCACCGCTATCGCGAGCAAGCTCGCTCCCACAGTTGTTTTGGGGGGGCTCAGGATTTGCACATGCCACCTATACCTTGTGGGGTGGTCTCAGGATTTGCATATGCCACACATCCTCTGTGGGAGGGTTTCAGGATTGGCAGGCACAAAAAAACCGGGCCAGGCCTAATGCCGGTCAGTTAATCCCCAAACCCGTGGGAGCAAAGCTTGCTCGCGATTGGGGTGTGCCAGTCGACAATGTCATTGACTGGTCCGCCGCCATCGCGAGCAAGCTTTGCTCCCACAGGTTTTGAGTCGTTTGATCCTTAACTGACTGGCATTAGGGCCAGGCCCGGTTCTGGGTGTTGTTTAGAAGTCGTAGGTCACGTCCAGCGAGGCCACGCGTTCCTGGCCGTAGTAGCAGCCGAACGAGTAGTTGCAGTGGGACACGTACTCGCGGTCGAAGACGTTCTGCACGTTCAGGCTGGTGGTGACGCCACGCAGGCTCGAGGTGGCCTTGCCCATGTCATAGCTGATGGTGGTGTCGAACACGGTGAAGGCCGGTACGTCGAACGAGTTGGCCGCGTCGCCCGGCTTGCGGCCGGTGTGACGAGCGCCTGCGCCGAAGGTCAGGCCATTGAGGACGGCCTGGGTGAAGTGGTAGTCGACCCACAGCGTGGCGGAGAACGGTGCCTGTTGCTCGCTGCGGTTGCCCTCGTTGCCGTAGTTGTCCTTGGTGTAGAACGAGTCGAGGTAGGTGGCGGCGGCCATGACGTCGATGTTGTCGACGGTGGATTTGACTTCCAGTTCAACCCCCCGTGAACGCACCTGGCCCGACTGGATCGAGTTCTGCGGATCGGCGGGGTCGGCGGTGACCAGGTTCTTCTGTTTGATCTGGAATACCGAGGCGGTAATCATCGTCTTGTCGAACGGCTGGTACTTCACGCCCACTTCGTATTGTTCGCCTTCGGTCGGCTTGAACGACTCGCCAGCGGCGTCTGTGCCCACGGTCGGCAGGAAGGACTCGGAGTAGCTGATATAGGGCGCCAGGCCGAAATCGGTGACATAGGTCAGGCCAATCCGGCCGGTGAACTTGTTGTCACGCAGTGAGGAAACGGTGCCCGCCAGCAGGTCCTTGTTGTCCACTTCGGCCCAGTCCTGGCGGCCACCCACGGTCAGGATCCACTTGTCCAGCTTGATCTGGTCCTGCAGGTAGACGCCGGTCTGGCGAACGGTGTTGTCCCACTGGGTGTCCAGCGTTGGGGTTACGCTGCTGGTGTCGTAGTTGTTGTTATTGCCGTACAGGTCGATCGGCGCGACGTTGTAGGCGTTGTAACCATCGTACTTGCGGTTGAAATGCCGATAGTCCACGCCTGCCAGGGTGGTGTGTTCCAGGGCGCCGGTATTGAATTTGTATTCCACGTTGTTATCGACGGTGTACGCGGTGTTGTGCTGTTGCCAGTCAAGTTTTACCCGGTTGGCCTGGGTCTGGTCAGTGACGCCACCGGTGGTGACGAAGCTGCGCAGGTAGAAGCCCCGGTATTGGTCGCGCACATCGGTGTAACGCGCAGTGGAGCGGAATTTCAGGTCATCGGTGATGTTGTGGCTGAAGTCGTAGCCCAGGATGAACTGGTCACGCTTGTAGTCGTTCCACCGCGTGTCGCCGGAGAAGAAGTCCCGGTCGATCCGCTGGCCGTTGGGGCCGCGCTCCAGGGAACCGATCCGCGGCAGCGCCTGATAGTCCTCCAGGCCATCGTCGCGCTGGATCTGCGCCAGCACGGTCAGCGAGGTGTCGTCGTTGGGCGCCCAGGTCAGGCTCGGTGCCAGCAGCATGCGTTCGCTGTGGGTGTGATCGACCTGTTGGTTGCCTTTTTTCGCCACGCCGATGACGCGATAGCTGAATTCCTTCTGGTCGTCGATCGGGCCGCTGGTGTCGAACGCGCCGTTGACCCGGCTGTAGCTGCCCGCGCCCAGTTTGATCTGGCTGCGCTGTTCCGTGGTCGGGCGCTTGGAGACCATGTTGATCAGGCCGCCGGGCTGGTTCTGCCCGTACAGCACAGATGAGGGGCCCTTGAGCACTTCGATGCGCTCCAGGGTGTACGGGTCGATTTGCGGCGCGCCGCCGAGACTGCCGGCATAGGGCAGGTAGGCCCCGTCGAGGTACAGCGGCGTGGGCGAGAAACCCCGGCTGGTGATTTCGTCGGCGATGGCGTTGCGGTCGGTGAAGCCGCCGGTGTTCAGGCCCGGCGTGTAGCGCAAGGCCTGGGTCAGGTTGCGTGCGCCCTGGGTGGCGACCTGCTCGGCGGTGACCACGTTGATGGTCTGCGGGATCTCCAGGATCGGCGTGTCGGTCTTGGTGCCGGTGGCGCTGCGGGTGGCGACGTAGCCGTCCACCGGGCCGTAGGCGGTTTCCGCGGATTTACCGGTGATGGTCGTGGCGCCCAGTTCCAGCGAATTCCCCGCCGTCCTGGCGCGCACGCTGACCGTGTTGCCCTGGATGGTGAACATGACGCCGGTCCCCACCAGCATCTGCGACAACGCCTGAGCCGGCGACAACCGGCCGCTGACCGGTTGGCTGCGCAGGCCCTGGACATCATCGGCACTGTAGAGCACTTGCATGTTCGATTGATTGCTCAATGCCTGCAGGGCGCTCGCCAGCGACTGCGCCGGAATGTTGAGATCGACTTCCTGTGCCTGGACCTGTGCGCTGAACGGCATGGCCAAGGCCAGGCTGAATGCGGTGGCGCTGAAGCCTGGTTGCAGCAGGCGGCGCATGATCAGTGCCTTGGTAAAACGTGGAATCCCCGGAGTTGCTGGCATGTGTTTCACTCTTGCAGGTTTTAGTTTTAATAGGGGTGTAGTTGTCATCAATTCTTAATTAGGACGCACGACCCAGAAAAAACCAGAATGAGAATCGTGATTATTTACGCCGATTGCAGTTCGGTGACCACCCGGCCGGCTTCCATGCGCACCAATTGGTCGGCCACGTCGAAGTAACGGTCGTCGTGGGAAATCACGATGATGGTCTTGCCCAGGCGCTTGAGGTCCGGCAGCAGCTCGGTGTAGAAAATCCGCCGGAAGGTCGGGTCCTGGTCGGCGGCCCATTCGTCGAACACCAGCACCGGGCGTTCTTCCAGCCACGCATTGACCAGTGCCAGGCGCTTGCGTTGGCCGGTGGACAGGTCGGTGGTGGTGAAGGCGCCGTCGCGCACGCTGACCTTGTGGGCGATCTCCAGGCGTTGCAGGTATTTATTGGCGTCGTCCGGGATATGGGTGTCGCCCTGGACGATGTCGTCGAACAGGTAGTAATCGGCAAAAATCGTCGTGAACAACTGGCGATAATCGTCGCGGGTCACGGCTGTCACGACGTGGTCGTTGAGGCGGATTTCTCCTTGCTGCGGTGCGTACAGGCCCAGCAGCAGCTTGATCAGCGTGGTTTTGCCACAGCCGTTTTCACCCACGATGAACACGATGTCGCCCTGGTCGATCTTCAGGTTCACCGGTCCCAGGCGGAACGGCGTGGCGCCTTCCACCGCCGGGAAGCTGTAGGCCACGTTGCTCAGCTCCAGGGTCTGCACCGGGGTTTTCGGCTGGCCCTGGTCGTTGAGCAGCAGGTGCGGTTCAGGGGATGAAAACTGCTCCGACAATTCGGCGATGCGGCGGAAGGCGATCTGCGCGCGGCTGACGATCGGCAGGGTGCCGATCAGGTGTTCCAGCGGGCCTTTCATGTACAGCAACACCAGCACGAAACCACTCATCACCGCCTTGTCGGCGCTCGGCCACAGCGATTGCAGGGCCAGGGCCAGGCCGATCACCACGAAGAACAGCATCGAGCCGAAGGTCTTGGCGATCACGAAAATGTTCACCGAGCGGATCTGCGTGTCGCAGATCTTGTCGGCGGTGTGTTCGATGCCCGAGACGAACATGCGTTGCCGCCGGGGGCGATGGATGCGCAGTTCCTTGGCGCCTTCGGCGATGGCGTTGTAGTGCTTCTGCAATTCGTCCTCGGAATCGCGAGCCTCCATGAAGCCCTTGATCCCACGACCGCGGGCGATGTACTGGACCACGGTGCCGATGACAATCGCCACGACCATCATCAGGAACATTGGCCACGACAGCATGGCCAGGTAACCCATGCAGCCGAGGGTGACGGTCAGGGAAATGGCCAGGGGGGCGAAGGCGAAGGCGAAATCGCTGATGGTGTCGACATCGTGGGTCAGCACCGGGATCAGGCGATGGCTGCGGTAGCGTTCGATCTGCTGGATGGGCGCCGACAGGACTTTTTCCCCCAGCTCCTTGCGCAGCTTGGCGATGATCTTCTGGCCGACGTAGTTGGTGCCGATGTCGGAACAGATGGAACTGACCAGGGCCAGCAGGCACAACCCGGCGAACACGCCCACCACGGTGTGGCTCAGCCCGCCGTCGGCGTGCAGCACCTTGTTGATGGTCGCTAGCAGCACGGTCACGCTCAGGCCACCGACCATGCCCAGCAGGATGGCGCCGATGACAATCAGCCGGAAGGGTTTGAGCAGGGTGAACAATTCATTGATCACCCCGCGTTTTGGTTGGCTCATGGAGGTTTCCCTGCTAGATGAAAAGGGCGAAGGCCATCGCGGGGCATTCACCGCATGGGCTGGCGGACGCAGGCACGCTGGATTGGGTTGTGCCCATCTTTAGAACGATTGGAGGAGAAGGGAATTTATCCTGTGGGAGCAAGGCTTGCCCGCGATGAAGGCAATACGGTTTTCTGTGAAATCCAGGTGTCTGTATCGCGAGCAAGCTTTGCTCCCACAGAGGCGCCTACATATCCCGCGCCACCCGAAAACCGATCCAGTCCCCCCGATTGCCCGGCACCAACGCGTTGCGGTTGCCAGAGCGGGAGAACACCGGCGCCTCGCCCCAGTCGTTGCCGCGGATGCGTTTGAATTCGCACTTGCCGGTCAGCCAGGCGCTGCCGTCGCTCGGGGCGCCCACATAGTTTTCGTTGTAGCAATCGGCGGTCCATTCGTAGATGTTGCCGTGCATGTCGTACACGCCGAAGGCGTTGGGCGCGAAGCTGCCGGCCGGGGCGGTGAAGTTGTAGCCGTCGGCCGCGCCGTAGGTGTTGGCGTGCTGGGCGATGCTGTACTCCTTGCCTGCATCGAACGGGAAGGGGAACGGCCCGGTGCTGCCGCCGCGTGCCGCGTATTCGCGCAGGGACTCGCTGACCAGCCGGTATTGTTTGCCGGTTTTTTTCGACAGCCACGCCACATAGGCATTGGCCTCGTCGAAGTCCATGCACACCGCCGGGTGTCGGTCGGTGTATTGCTTGCGCGGGTCGCTGCCCTGGTAGTCCGGGATGCCGGCCTTGCACGCTCGACCGGGACGCTCATCGCCGTCGGGCATGGTGTAGCCGGTGTTGCGCAGGTAGGCGAACCATTCGCCCTTGAGCACCTGGAAGCGACTGATCGCCAGGGGCTTGGCAAACGTCACCGGGTGCAGCGGGCCTTCGTCGGGCTCGCGTCCCACTTCGTCGTCCGGGGTGCCCATCTGGAAGGTGCCGGTGGGCAGCACGACCATTTCCGGGCAATCCTTGCAGTCGCGAAAGACCTGGCCCGGTTGCGACGCCTGGGCGCCGGAGGGCAACAGGGCGGCGAGGGCCAGTGCCGGGAGTAGCTTCAGCGAAAAACTGTTCATCCATCTCTCTCGATAAGGTCAAAAAGGTTCGGCTCAGAGCGTTTTGCCCAGCAACCCCATGAAGCGATCGATCTCGGCTTCGGTGTTGAGCAGCCCCGGCGCGGTGCGCACCACCGGTCCCGCATCGCGGTGCACGGCGTCGGCGATCACGCGGTTCTTCATCAAGTAAGCGGCGACCTCGTCGCTGTCGCGGCCCTTGACCCGGAAGAAGGTGAAGCCGGCGGACAGCTCCGGGCTCATGGGGGTGATCAGCTCGATCTGCGGCTGTGCCACCAGCTGTTTTTTCAGGTAGCTATTGAGGGCGTGGATCCGCGCCTGCACTTCGGCCTTGCCCAGTTGCAGGTGCAGCTTGAACGCTTCGTCGGCGGCCCAGCGATGCTCGAAGGCGTGATAGCCCCCCGGGGTCATGACGGTGGAAAACGCCGTGGCTTCGGAAAAGGTCGGAATGATCGGCGTGACGTACTTGAGTTCTTCGCTGCGGCTGCACACCAAGCCGGTGCCCCGTGGGCCGAACATCCACTTGTGGGTGCCGGCAATGAAAAAGTCGCAATTCATGGCGGGGAAGCTGAGGTCTTCGACGCCGAAACCGTGCACGCCGTCCACCACATAGATGATCCGTTGTTCATCGCTGCGGCCTTGGTTGTGCTTGTCCACCAGGGCACCGATCTTGCCGATCGGCAGCTTCACGCCGCTGCCCGAGTGCACCCAGGTCATGCCCAGCACCCGGGTTTCGGGGCGGATGTTGCGGTCGATGGCCGTGAGGATCTGTTCATGGCTGGCGTCGTGGGCGTTGTCGAACAGCTTGATCTTGCGCACCCGGGTGCCGCTGCGTTGGGTGCGCAGGTCGAGAATGGTATGGGTGGCGTAGTGTTCGTGGGCGGTGGTGAGGATTTCCTGGTCGGCCGCCACGTGGACGCCGCCGTAGATGATCGACAGGCCTTCGGTGGTGCTGCCGGTGAGGGCGATTTGCTTGGGCGAAGCTTGCAGGTAGCGGCCGGCCCAGGTGCGAACGTTTTCCTCTCGCTCTTCGGTGACACCCAGGTCCCAGTCCATCAACAGCCCCGGGTTTTTATCCAGGGCGGCGCGGTGTCGGTCGATGGCCTCGCGCACCGGGCGTGGGTGGGTGGTGACCAGGAAGTTGGAGAAGTGCAGGTAGTCCGGGTCCTGGTTGAACAGCGAGCGCAATTGCGCCCATTTGTTCTTGGGCAGCGGTGCCAGTGGATCGGTGCCGGCCGTGGCGGGCAGGCTGGCGGCCAGGGGCAGGCCGGCGGCGAGGATCCCGGCCTGCTTCAGGAAGGTGCGACGCTCATTCATGGCTGGACCGCCTTCTGGGTCGAGGCGATGGCGGGGCGGGCGGCTTTCTGCACCTGATCCCAGACCCGCAGGAAATTGCCGCCCCACAGTTTGGCGATGTCGGCTTCGGAGTAGCCGCGGGTCAGCAGCTCGGCGGTGACGTTGCGGATGTCGCCGACGTTCTCCCAGCCTTTCACGCCGCCGCCTTCGTTGAAGTCCGAGCTGATGCCGACGTGGTCGATGCCGATCTTGCGCACGGTGTAGTCGATGGCGTCCCCCAGGTCCTTGAGGCTGGCCTTGGGTTCTTCTTCGAGGATGCCGTAGAGCTGGCCGGCGTATTCGCCGAACTTCTGTTCCGGCCAGGCGGCGATGATCGGGTCGCCGGGCATCAGCGCCATCGCCAGGTTGGGCAGCGGCGGCAGGTCGAAGCGTTCGCGCAGGGCGTTGAGTCTGTCCTGGGTCTTTTGCGTCAGCGGGCGCAGGTACTGGGAGAAACCGACGATCTGCACCACGCCGCCGCTGGCCTTGATCAGTTGCATTTCCTTGTCGCTGAGGTTGCGCGGTATGTCCACCATCGCCCGAGGTGCCGAATGAGAGGCCACCAGCGGCGTGCGACTCAGTTGCGCGACTTGTTCCAGGGCCAGGGTCGACATCTGCGACACGTCGATGATCACGCCCAGGTCGTTCAGGCGTGTCACCGCTTGCTTGCCGATGTCCGACAGGCCGCCCAGGGCATCGGGCGAGTCGTTGAAGAACGGCAGCGGGCGGGAGGAGTCGGCCCAGTCGTTGTTGCCGATGTAGCTGAAGCCGAACATGCGCATGCCCCGCGCCGTCCACAGGTCCAGCAGGCTCAGGTCATGGCCCAGGGGGTAGGCGTTGAGCATGCTGATGAAAATCGCGAATTTGCCTTCGCCGTGCAGGCGGCGGAAATCATCCGGGGTGTAGGCGATGGCGACCTGGTTGGGAAAGTCCCGGACCAGGCCGGTGATGATCTTGTAGCGCACTTCCTGCTGGTTGCGCGCTTCCTCGACAAAACCGGCGGTGGGCTTGTGCGGTGCGTTGGGCCCGTTCCACAACTCCGGCCAGCCGAACACCGTCAGGGCCGCGCCGGACAGATGGCCGCGGTTGGCTTTCACCAGGTCGAACTGGCCGCTGCCGTCCTTGTCGGCTTCATTGCCGGCGGTGCCGAAATCCAGCGGCACGGTGATGTGGCTGTCGAAGGACAGCAGGCGTTCGTGCAGTTCCCTGGCCTCTTTCATCACTTTGACCGGGTAGCCGGGGTTGTCCCGCCACCAATGGTCCCAAGCCGCGACGCCCGCACCGACGGCCAACGCCAGGGCCAGGGGCAGGCCGATGAAAAGAGCCTTTTTCGAACGAGGTGTTGTCATTGCCGATCTCAGTCAGGTTCGCCTTGGAAGGACAGGCGCGGGGCCTTTGCTATCTGGGAAGAACGAGTGATCGGGCGGGAAATTTAGGCGCTCTCGGGGCCGCCATCGCGAGCAAGCTCGCTCCCACAATTTGGAATGCGTTCACCTGTGGGAGCGAGCTTGCTCGCGATGAGGCCCACACAGTCTCCCTATAAATTTGTCAGCCCACCCATCGTTCTAGCTTGGATAAAGCCCGCTCCAGGGCTGGACACAGGTAAGGCAATGACGATTTCTCGACGATGGTTCATGGCAGGCCTGGCGCTGACCGGTGCCGCCGTGCCTGCGGTGTATTACGGGCATCGCGAACTGACCCGGCCGGACCCGACCATTACCCCCGGCGAGGCCTCGTTCGACGTGGCGGACGTGGCGGGCCAGCGCCGGGCCGATACGTTGCGGGGCATCTGGACGATCCGTTTCACCGGCCGCGACGCCGGTCTCGAAGGCTTGCCGCAGGACGATCTGCAGATCTTCCTCGATATCGGCCAGAGGGGCCGTGGCTTGGTGGGGTACCTCGACAGCGCCGACCGTTTGCGCGGTGCCGATGAGCCGCGTTATCGGGTGTTGGGCGACCTGGCCGGAACCGACCCGAAGCAACTGAGCTGGCGGTTGATGGGGGCTCGGCACGACGCGCCGGACTATGAATTCATCATGACCCTGGACGAAGTCTGGGCCGGTTTCGGCAATGCCGGCAGCGCCACCCTCAGCGGCCGGGTGTTGCGCCTGGACCGTCCCTTGGCGTTGCTTGAACAGGACAATCACTTCATCGCCGTCAAGCAGCGCTTTCCCGAGGCGCGGGAGCGCACGCCGCTGAGCCCGGCGCTGCTGGCCTGGCTGGTATCGCCCGAGCATCGGCTGTTCCACCAGCTCTGGCACGCCTCGCGGGACAAATGGCACACCCTGGACGAAGACAAGCGCAATGCCCTGCGCGGCATCGGCTGGCAGCCCGGCCCACGGGACCAGGAGCGTGATGCCCGCGGGCCGCGCAAGGATCGCAATGGCTCGGGCGTGGACTTCTTTTTCATGCACCGGCACATGCTCGGCACCGCCCGATCGTTCCAGGCACTGCCGTCGTGGCCGCGCTTTCCCTTGCCGCAACCGGAGCTGGAGCGCGATCGCCTTGGGTTCGCCCGCTACCTCGATAACCACGATGGCACGTCCTTGCCGCCGACCTGGCTGGCCGATGGCGACGAGCAGTACGCCCAGTGGGTCAGCGACATCAAGACCGCCGAGACCTACCACAGCAATTTCCAGGTCTGGGAATCGCGCTACCGCGACCCGCGCTACCTGTCGAAACTGACCCTGGGCCAGTTTGGTTCGGAAGTGGAACTGGGCCTGCACGATTGGCTGCACATGCGCTGGGCCTCGGTGCCGCGCGACCCATCCAACGGCCACCCGGTGCCGTTCGCCCGCGACCCGGCGGACTTCGCCCAGCGCTGGTACGCCCCGGAGAATGACTTTCTCGGCGATCCGTTTTCTTCCCACGTGAGCCCGGTGTTCTGGGCCTTCCACGGCTGGATCGACGACCGCCTCGAAGACTGGTTCCGCGCCCACGAGCGTTTCCACCCGGGGGAAGTGAGCCGGCTCGAGGTCAACGGTGTGCCCTGGTTCGCCCCGGGCCGCTGGGTCGAAATCGCCGACCCTTGGCTGGGCCCGGACACCCACGGTTGCAGCACCACGCCGGGGCTGCAGGTCGGGCGCTCGGTGGAGATGGACCCGGAAACCATGAAACTGGCCTTGCGCATCACCTTCGGCAGCGATGACAAAAAGCTCTCCGAACTGTTCCGCCGCGTGCCGCAACGGCCGTGGTATGCGCGCAATCTCAAGAGCAAGCCGGTGTAAATCCCGCCATCCCCAAAAGCTGAAGTGAACGCCGTTGTGGCGAGGGAGCTTGCTCCCGCTGGGCTGCGAAGCGGCCCCCAAACCGGCTCCCTCAAAACATCTGCCTTACCGAGGTGCCGGCCATTGGGGCTGCTGCGCAGCCCAGCGGGAGCAAGCTCCCTCGCCACAGGTGTCACTTGGCTTGAGTGCGTTTAGCGCGGTGCGGCGATGTCCAGGGCGCGGTTTGCCAACAGTTCTGCCAACTCGATCATTTGCTGGATGCCCAGCGCAAAATGGCGCCGCGAGCCTTCCAGTTCAAAGGCCTGCTCACTTGCCATGACGTTGACCGAAGCGAGGGTTTCGCTGAGGTTGGCCAGCAGGCATTCCATGTCCGCGCCTTCTGCAACAGTGAACAACTGGCCCGGTGCTGGATTGGGTTTTTCGGGTTTGGGGTCGAGGTAAAAGGCGAGGGCGCGATCGGCGGCTTCGTCGAGTTTTTTGGACTCGTCTGCGGGGGGATTGGGGGTGATCTTGAACATGGCGTAACTCCTAGTATTCATTTTCAGGAGCCGACACCATCGCTACCAAACGATTGGGTGGCGGCCGTACGCGGGTTGGTAGACCGGAGCACTAGGAACCCGGCGCGCCCGAAGACGCCCTGCGCACGGCCACCATGAAACAGACACCGAGAGAGCGTCTGCAGGAGGTGGCGCTTGCGCCTAGTTGACTCGCGGGCTACCAAACCCGATCACTGAAATCAGCGACCCGGAAACAGTAAAAGCCACGAGCCAGGCGCACAAGCCGGCGGATTCTGGCGCAGTTGTAGGTAACGGCGCAAGGCAACGTAGCCTCGCTCGGGAGTCCTACATGGCCGGATAAACAGAACCAAAGCCGAACACCCTTTGTAGGAACGGGAATTATCTGTGGCGAGGGAGCTTGCTCCCGC
>NZ_JACNDD010000121.1:0-19735 GCF_017351395.1 Pseudomonas sp. FW305-28 | reverse complement strand
TCGGCACAAGCACCATCTCTCAAGACCTGTCCTGATGCCTGGGCCAACTCAAGCTGAAGCACGCCCCACCCAGGCTTTTGCTCTTGCCGATCAACGCCCGACCGTCATGCCAATGGATGATCCGCCGCACGATCGACAGCCCCAGCCCATGACCGCCTGAAGCGCGGGCGCGGCTGTCGTCCAGGCGCAGGAAGGGTTTGAAAATCCGCTCCCACGCCGCTTCCGGCACGCCAGGCCCGTCATCTTCCACGTCCACCCGACAGCGCAACTGGCCCACCTGGTAGCTGACGGTGACTTTGGAATGGGCGTGGCGCATGGCATTGCCCACCAGATTCTGCAAGGCCCGATGCAGAAAGCGTGGCTCGGCCTCGACCCAGGCGCCGTCGCAATCGGCGGCCGACAGGCATAGACCGCGCTCGACCGTGATCCCGGCCCGCAACGGCCCCAGCTCATCGATCACCTGATTAACCAGCGCATCCAGATCCACCCGCTGAAAATTCAACGCCGGCGAACCCTGCTCCAGCCTCGCGTAGGTGAGCATTTCGTCCACCAGCCGATCCAGGTCTTCGATGTCGTGGTCCATGCCCGCCAGGTATTTATCCCGGGCCTGGGGTGTGGTGGCGCTGCCGAGCATTTCCAGGCCAAACCGCAGGCGCGCCACCGGGGTGCGCAATTCGTGGGACACCGCCCGCACCAGCTCGCGCTGGATCGCCAACAGTTGCTGCAAGTGCTCGGCCATGCCATTGAACGCCGCCGCCAATCGCCCGACCGAGTCGGCGCCTCGGGCCGGCACCCGGGTTTCCAGGCTGCCCTGGGCGATCTGGGTGGCGGCCGACTCCAGGCCACGCAAGCGCCGCTCCAGCTGACGCACCAACAGATAGACGATCAACCCGATCAGGCTCAACCCCAGCGCCGCGATCAGCACCAGCCATTGCGGCGGGTAAGGGTTCATCTGGTACAGCGGGCCGATCTCCAGGACCCACGGTGTGCCAACCATGCCGGCGAAGACCCGGATCGAATCGCCACCCTTGCCCAGCGCCATCACCGTATCGCCCTCGGACACGCGACGGCGCTGGTCTTCGTCCATGTCGGCCTGCTCGGCGGTCATCAGTCGCAGGTCGAAACCAAACCCTTTTTCCTGCTCCAGTTGCGCCAGCCGCTTGGGTTGCTCGGCCACGGGGTAACGCACCAGTTCGTCGGCCAACAGGTAAATGGTCGCGCGGGCCAGTTGCTCGCTGATCTGCTGGACTTCCCCGACCAACATCAATTGCTCGGTGTCATTGACCAGCCGATAGACTTTTGCCGCATGGGGCCCGGTCTGCTCGACCAACGCCTGGCCGCGCAACACGCGAGTGCGCTGGCCGAGGTCCAGGTCGGTCTGGGAGAACGTCTGCAAGGCCAGGGGAATGCCCAGCAGACGCTCCCACACGGCTAATGCCCGCCGGCGCTCGGTGTCGTCCATCGGCCGCAGGTTGTCGGCCATCAACGAGAACGTGCCGTGGGCCAGGCGTTCGCGGTATTGCTCGCTGCGGGTCTGGTTGAGCAAGTGCAGGGCCAGCACGCCGAGGACCGCCACCAGCACCAGCGCCGCGCACATGCCGCCATAAATACGCAGGAAGATCGAATTCACGGCGCCAAGTCTGCGCAAGCTTCGGGAACGAACAGGTAGCCTTTGCTGCGGATGGTCTTGATCAGCCGGGGATGGTCCGGGTCGTCGCCGATCTTGGGCCGGATGCGCGAAATACGCACATCGATGGAGCGGTCCTGGCCGTCATAGCCGATGCCGCGCAGGGCGGTGAAGATTTCTTCCCGGGACAGGATGCGCCCGGCATTGGATACCAGCAGCCACAGCAGGTCGAATTCGGCGCTGGTCAGCTCGATACCGTTGCCCTGCAACCAGGCTTCGCGCAGGGCGTCGTCGACCACCAGCGGGCCGAATTGCAGGCGCCGCTGCTTCTGCGCCACGCTCGGCTCCGGCTCGCTGCGTCGCAGCAGGGCCTGGATCCGCGCCAATAGCAAACGCGGGCGAACCGGCTTGCAGACGTAATCATCAGCGCCCAGGTCCAGGCCCTGGATCTGATCGGTGTCGTCGGTGCGGGCGGTGAGCATCAGGATCGGCCCGTCATAGTGCTCGCGCACCTTGCGGCAGATGCTCAGGCCGTCTTCGCCGGGCAGCATCAGGTCGAGGACCACCAGGTCCGGCTGCTCGGCAATGATCCGCGCCGCCGCCACCGCACCGTCGCCTTCGATGGCGACACGCAACCCGTTGCTTTCGAGGTATTCCCGGGTCAGCTCGGCCAGACGCTGGTCATCCTCGACGATCAATACCTGCCAGGCTTCTTGTTCCACTGGGGGACCTTTTGGCTGATTAGCTAAATAAGGAGAGGCGTGTCGCCAATCTCACTGACAAGGCACGAACCCTGTGGGAGCGAGCTTGCTCGCGAAGGCGGTGTGTCTGTCAGCCTCCATGCTGCTGCTCCGACCCTATCGCGAGCAAGCTCGCTCCCACAGGTTGGGTCCTGCGCCTCCCCCGTCTTTTTGTCATGTTAAAGGAGGATAAACACACCCACGCACAGGCCGATTGTATAAACGCCGCCTGCACAGAAAACAAGCGGACAAATGCGTTCGGTCGAAGCAGGTTTTATGTGGTAACGTCCGCGCCCGCAAAAATCTTCAGGCTGTTTTCGGATCGTCGAAACCGGTGAAAAAAGGTCCACTCCAGCTAGGTCGCGGCCTACAGAGCAGTTCCACGTTTCGCACACAAATTACGCACAGGCTTATCCACAGGTAGTACGTTGCATACCCCCCAAAAACGCATTATCTTGTAGCCCGCCGCGTAAAAAACCCTACATGTAGGGTTTCAGGCCAAAAACCAAACACAAGTCGGGCAGAGAATTCAAGCGCTTTTCTTGCTTCTGTCCAACTGAAACATCGCATTTCCCCAAGCCCAGACCGCCCCTGCGGATGGCAGCTGTTTCAAGGTCGAAAACGACCGAAACGGTACGGGTGTTGCAGTCAATTGCTGCCACCCCGACAACCCGGTTTCGAGCCTCGCTCGCAACCTGAGAACTTCGGATGGAAGCGGCATTAAACGCCTGCTTCCTACTGTCCCGAAGTTGTTATGCCCGGCGCCAGTCGGTTGTAGTGCTTCAGGACGGAACGGTGGGCACCGTGATGGTGCCCAAACAAACATAGAGAACGTGGAGACACCCATGCACACCGACACAACTCGCGAGAACCCGCAGGGCACCGCGCCGCTGGCCGCCGATTCGAGCCCGGATCTGTCCGCCACCGCGCCGGGCCAACTGCGTGTGATCAAGCGTAACGGCACTGTCGTTCCTTACACCGATGACAAGATCACCGTCGCCATCACCAAAGCGTTTCTCGCAGTTGAAGGCGGCACCGCTGCCGCTTCGTCGCGAATCCACGACACCGTGGCCCGCCTGACCGAACAGGTCACCGCGACCTTCAAGCGTCGCATGCCGTCGGGCGGCACCATCCACATCGAAGAAATCCAGGACCAGGTCGAACTGGCCCTGATGCGTGCCGGCGAGCAGAAAGTGGCCCGCGACTACGTGATCTACCGTGACTCCCGCGCCAAGGAACGTGCTACCCGCTCCCCGGCCGACGCTCCGGTCCAGGCCCACCCTTCGATCCGCATCGCACGCGCCGACGGCAGCCTGGCGCCGCTGGACATGGGCCGCCTGAACACCATCGTCACCGAGGCCTGCGAAGGCCTGGAAGAAGTCGATGGCGACCTGATCCAGCGCGAAACCCTGAAGAACCTCTATGACGGCGTCGCCCTCAAGGACGTCAACACCGCGCTGGTGATGACCGCACGGACCCTGGTGGAACGCGAGCCGAACTACTCCTTCGTGACCGCCCGCCTGCTGATGGACACCCTGCGTGCCGAAGGCCTGAGCTTCCTGGAAGTCGCCGAGAGCGCGACCCACCACGAAATGGTCGACCTGTACGCCAAGGCGCTGCCCGCTTATGTCGCCAAGGGTATCGAGTTCGAATTGCTGAACCCGGTCCTGGCCGAATTCGACCTGGAAAAACTCGGCAAGGCGATCAACCACGAGCGTGACCAGCAGTTCACCTACCTGGGCCTGCAAACCCTGTACGACCGTTACTTCATCCACAAGGACGGTATCCGTTTCGAACTGCCGCAGATCTTCTTCATGCGCGTGGCCATGGGCCTGGCAATCGAAGAGAAGCAGCGCGAAGACCGTGCGATCGAGTTCTACAACCTGTTGTCGTCCTTCGACTACATGGCGTCGACCCCGACCCTGTTCAACGCCGGCACCCTGCGTCCACAGCTGTCGAGCTGCTACCTGACCACCGTTCCGGACGACCTGTCGGGTATCTACGGCGCCATCCACGACAACGCCATGCTGTCGAAATTCGCCGGTGGCCTGGGCAACGACTGGACCCCGGTTCGCGCATTGGGCTCGTACATCAAGGGCACCAACGGCAAATCCCAAGGCGTCGTGCCGTTCCTCAAAGTGGTCAACGACACCGCCGTTGCGGTCAACCAGGGCGGCAAGCGCAAGGGCGCGGTCTGTGCCTACCTGGAAACCTGGCACATGGACATCGAAGAGTTCATCGAGCTGCGCAAGAACACCGGTGATGACCGTCGTCGTACCCACGACATGAACACCGCCAACTGGATCCCCGACCTGTTCATGAAGCGTGTCTTCGATGACGGCAAGTGGACCCTGTTCTCGCCATCCGAAGTGCCGGACCTGCACGACCTGACCGGCAAGGCCTTCGAAGAGCGCTACGAGTACTACGAAGCCCTGACCGAGTACAACAAGATCAAGCTGTTCAAAGTCGTCCAGGCCAAAGACCTGTGGCGCAAAATGTTGTCGATGCTGTTCGAAACCGGCCACCCATGGCTGACCTTCAAGGACCCGTGCAACCTGCGCAGCCCGCAGCAGCACGTGGGCGTGGTCCACAGCTCGAACCTGTGCACCGAGATCACCTTGAACACCAACAAGGACGAGATCGCGGTCTGCAACCTGGGCTCGATCAACCTGCCGAACCACATCGTCGACGGCAAGCTGGACACCGCCAAGCTGCAACGCACCGTGAACACCGCCGTGCGCATGCTCGACAACGTGATCGACATCAACTACTACTCGGTGCCGCAAGCGAAGAACTCCAACTTCAAGCACCGTCCGGTCGGCCTGGGCATCATGGGCTTCCAGGACGCGCTGTACCTGCAGCACATCCCGTACGGTTCCGATGCCGCGGTCGAGTTCGCCGACAAGTCCATGGAAGCGGTCAGCTACTACGCGATCCAGGCTTCCTGCGACCTGGCCGACGAGCGTGGCGCCTACGAGACGTTCCAGGGTTCGCTGTGGTCCCAGGGCATCCTGCCGCTGGACTCGCAACAGATCCTGATCGCCCAGCGCGGCCAGAAGTACATCGACGTCGACCTGAACGAATCCCTGGACTGGGCACCGGTTCGCGCCCGTGTGCAGAAAGGCATCCGTAACTCCAACATCATGGCCATCGCACCGACCGCCACCATCGCCAACATCACCGGCGTGTCGCAGTCGATCGAACCGACCTACCAGAACCTGTATGTGAAATCGAACCTGTCGGGCGAATTCACCGTGATCAACCCGTACCTGGTTCGCGACCTCAAGGCTCGCGGCCTGTGGGACTCGGTCATGATCAACGACCTGAAGTACTACGACGGTTCGGTGCAGCAGATCGAGCGCATCCCGCAAGAGCTCAAAGCGCTCTACGCTACCGCGTTCGAAGTGGACACCAAGTGGATCGTCGACGCCGCCAGCCGTCGCCAGAAGTGGATCGACCAGGCTCAGTCGCTGAACCTGTACATCGCCGGCGCTTCGGGCAAGAAGCTGGACGTGACCTACCGCATGGCTTGGTACCGTGGCCTGAAAACCACTTACTACCTCCGTGCCCTGGCCGCCACCAGCACCGAGAAGTCGACCATCAACACCGGCAAGCTGAACGCGGTTTCCAGCGGCGGCAACCACGGTGACGATTCGGTCCTGGCAGCGCCAGCAGGACCTGCGCCAGTGCCAAAGGCCTGTGCGATCGACGAGCCGGATTGCGAAGCTTGCCAATAAGCTGAGCGGGTGGGCGCGTAAAGGCGCCCGCTGAAAGAAGCCCCCGATAGACCGCTGGTTTATCGGGGGTTTTCTTTTGTGTGGAGGAAAGTGGCGCCTGGCCTGGCCCCATCGCGAGCAAGCTCACTCCCACCTTTGAGCCGCATGTACAGGCCACTGTGGGAGCGAGCTTGCTCGCGATGAGGCCGGACCAGGCACAACAAAACCTGCGCCCACAAAAAAGCCCCTCTTGCGAGGGGCTCCTTGTGCAGCCTTCAAGCAACCCTCGATATCAAGCCATCTGAATGATGGTCTGCATGATGGTGCTCTGGGTGGAGATGGTCTTGGCGTTCGCCTGGTAGTTGCTCTGGGCCTTGATCAGCTCGACCAGTTCGTTGGTCAGGTTGACGTTGGACTCTTCCAGGGAGTTGGAGACGATCGAACCCAGGGTGCCAGTGGTGGGAGCGTCGTAGCCCGGGATACCCGAGGCGAAGGTTTCTTTCCAACTGGTGCCGCCCACTGGCTGCAGGCCTTGCTCGTTGGTGAAGCTGGCGAGCGCGATCTGGCCGATCGGCTTGGTCTGGTTGTTGCTGAAGTTGGCCAGCATCACACCGCTGCCATCGATGGTCAGGTTGGTGATCTGGCCGGTGGCGTAACCGTTCTGGGTCGGGATCGACCGTGCGGTGTCGGCGTTGAATTGGGAGGTATTGCCCATGGAAATCGTGATGGTTGGTGCACTCGCGGCGCCGTTGGCGGCCCATACGCCGTTGGTCACGGTGCCGGGAACCCAACCGGTCAGTACCAGATCACTATTGACCGTCGCTGGCGGAGTGGTGACCGTGGTCAACTTGCCGTTCGAATCGAAGTTCATGGTCGAAGGGATCGGCGCAGTCGCACCGGTCGTGGTCGGCAAGCTGCCGTTCAGGTTACGGCCATCGATCAAGGTGTAGACATTCCAGCTGTTGCCGGCAGTCTTGACCATGTACTGGTCCATGGAATGCTGGTTGCCCTGGGTGTCGTAGATCGGGGTAGTGAACTGCTTGGTGTACGTGGCCGTGTCGGTCGGATTGAACGCCGCGGTGATCGCTGTCGCTGTCGAGTTCAGGTTGATCGTCGACGAAACCAGGCTGGTGGCTTGTGGCGGCAGGTTAGAGGTGTCAATGCGCAGGTCAGTCAGGATACCGTTGAGGATCTTGCCGTTGGCGTCCACGCCGTAGCCTTGCAGGCGTGACGTACCATCACTGTTGGTGACGTAGCCTTCCTTGTCGGTCTTGAACGTACCGGCACGGGTGTAGCTCAGGGAGCCGTCGTTGCTCAGGACAAAGAAGCCCTGGCCCTGGATGCCCATGTCCAGCACGTTGCCGGTGTTGTTGACGTCACCCTGGCCGAACTGCTGGGAAACGTTGGCCAGGCGCACGCCGTTGCCGACGGTCTTGCTGCCCGAACCCAGCTTGGTGGCCGAGTAGACGTCTTCGAATTCCGCGCGAGACGATTTGAAACCGGTGGTCGCCACGTTGGCGATGTTGTTGCCGGTCACGTCCAGCTGTTTGTTGGCTGCATAGAGACCGCTAAGGCCGATGTTAAAAGACATGTTGACTCCTTTTGCCGGTTAGTCGGCTCTACATACCAATAGTTTGTACTTTGGACAGGGCAATGCTGCCCAGCCCGGCCAGGTTGAGCATCAGCTCGCCGCCCGTCTGGCTGATGGTCACGCTGCTGACCGTGGCCGGCAGGTTGGTGATCAGCGACGTGGCCTTGCCATCGATGGTGGTCGACGCAGCGAAGGTGTAAGTGCCCGATTCGACGACCGTGCCCGCATCGTTCTTGCCATCCCAGATGAAGGCCGAGTTGCCGGCGTTCTGGCTGCCCAGGTCGATGGTGCGAACGGTCTTGCCGTCCTTGTCCACGATCTTGACGGCGACGGAGGACACCGATGCCGGCACCACCACCGTACCGTTGAGGCTCTTGGAGGTATCGACCACAGCCTTGTCACCTGGGGCAATGACCGAGCGGCCCACCAGCGACGAGGCCTGCAGGGCCTGGGACGAGTTGTAGTTGCCGGCGATGCCGCTCACCGTCTCGTTGAGGGTGGTGATGCCTTCCAGGCTGCTGAACTGCGCCAACTGGGCAACGAACTCACCGTTGTCCTGTGGCTCCAGCGGGTTCTGGTTTTTCAGCTGGGTAACGAGCAGTTGCAGGAACGCATCCTTGCCCAGCTCCTTCTTGCCGGTGGCAGCGCTGGTCGCCGCGCCCAGGCCATCGGTCGTGGTGTTGGTCTTGACCGAGGAGTTGGCCAGAATCTCGTTGAGGCTCAAACCGCTTGTAGTGTTGGTAACGCTCATGTGACTCGCCCCTTATCACTGACCGAGGGTCAGGACCTTCTGCATCATGGCTTTGGCGGTGTTCATCATTTCGGCGTTGGTCTGGAACGAACGACTGGCGGAAATCATGTCGGCCATTTCTTCGACGACGTTGACGTTCGGGTAGTAGACATAACCCTTGGCGTCCGCGGCCGGATGGTTTGGCTCATAACGTGCTTCGAGGTTGCTCTGGTCCTCGACCACGCCAAGCACCTGTACGCCTTGCCCGGCCGCTTCCTGATCCTGGAACAGCGAGTCGCTGCCACCGGACTGGCCGCCCTGGAACATGGTGGCGAATACCGGGTGGCGGGCGCGATAGGTCTGGTCGATGCTCGACGAAACGGTCTCGGCGTTGGCGATGTTACTGGCGACGGTGTTCAGGCGAGTGGTCTGGGCACTCATGGCACTGCCGGCAATGTTGAATACGCTAGCAATCGACATGGCTTACTCTCCGCGCAGGGCCGATATCAGCCCTTTGAACTTACTGTTGAGCAGGGTGAAGCTGGCCTGGAAGTTCACGGAGTTTTCCGCGTAGTTGGACTGTTCCAGTTGAGCGTCCACGGTGTTCTGGTCGATCGACGGTTGCATCGGCGTGCGATACATCAGCGACTCGTCGCCATTGCCCAGGCCTTCGGCTTCGATATGACGGTTGTTGGTCATGTTCAAGGCGAAGTGGCCGTTCTTGGCCTTGTCGTTCTGCTCGGCGAGCACCTTGGAAAAGTCCAGGTCCCGCGCCTTGTAGTTCGGGGTGTCGGCGTTGGCGATGTTGTTGGCCAGGACTTCGGCACGCTGGGCGCGGAAGCTCAGGGCCTGTTCGTGGATACCGAGCGCTTTATCGAAGCTGATGCTCATGTCGGAAACCTTTGGGTGACCAGAATGTACGTACGACGGCTAAAGCAAGCGCCGTGCCATTTCCAAAAACCCCATAAACCGGGGCTTTGCGGGCACCGGCAAAGCGGCAATGCCAGAAAAGCGGCAACGGGTTTCCGCTTACCTGCCGCTTTTCTGCCGCTTTCACCCGGCGACGCGAGTCAAAATGTGGGAGCGAGCTTGCTCGCGATAGCGGTCTGTCAGTGACATGGATTTTGGATGGGCCGCCGCTATCGCGAGCAAGCTCGCTCCCACAGGAGATGGTCCCGGCTGGTAGGCAAAAAAAGGAGCCCCTTGGGGCTCCCGTTTTTTGACAACACCCGCGAATCACTTCGCCTGGTAGATGATCCCCGGGCTGCACTGGACCATCTGGTAATGATCCGGCAACCCGTTCAACGCCTCGGAGGCGCCAAGGAACAGGTAGCCGCCCGGCTTGAGGGTGCTATGGATACGCAGCAGGATGTCTTTCTTCACTTCGGCGGAGAAGTAGATCAGCACGTTGCGGCAAAACACGATGTCGAACTTGCCCAGGCTGGCGTAGCTGTCCAGCAGGTTGAACGAGCGAAACTCCACCCGGCTCTTGATCGGTGCCTTGACCACCCACTTGCCCGGCCCTTTCGGGTCGAAGTAGCGTTGCAGCCGGTCCGGCGACAAACCACGGCCGATGGCCAGGCTGTCGTACTCGCCAGTCTTGCAGTTATTGAGCATGGTCCCGGACAGGTCGGTGGCGACGATCTGCACGCCGCCTTTCAACTGGCCCAGGTTGGAGCGTTCGAACTCATCGATGGACATCGACAGCGAATAGGGTTCCTGCCCCGACGAACAGGCCGCCGACCAGATCCGCAAGCGCTGGCCCGGGCTGGCCTTGATGGCGGCCGGCAGCACTTTGTTCTTCAGTACTTCGAACGGATAGGTGTCACGAAACCACAGGGTTTCGTTGGTGGTCATGGCGTCCACCACCATCTCGCGCAAGCCGCTGCGCGGTTGGGTCTGGATACGCTGCACAAGCTCGCCCAATGACTTGAGGCCCTGTTGCTCCATCAATTTATTGAGACGGCTCGACACCAGGTATTGCTTGTTTTCACCAAGCAAGATGCCACAGGCTTTTTCCAGGAAGACCCGGAACTGTTCGAAATCCAAATTACCCGTAGACAAGATACCGCCTCTTTCATCGTGTTGACTTGCCGGGCGCACAACGCGCCCGACCTTTACTTTATTCTGCTGCCTTGATCCGATCGACCACCCGGGACGCCAGGTCATCGGGACGGAATTTCGCCAGGAAATCGTCGGCACCGACCTTCTTGACCATCGCCTGGTTGAAAACCCCGGACAACGAAGTATGCAAGATGATGTGCAGCTTTTGCATGCGCGGATCGCTGCGGATTTCCGAGGTCAGGGTGTACCCGTCCATCTCCGGCATCTCGATGTCGGAGATCATCATCAGGAATTCCTCTTCGGGCTTCTTGCCCTCGTCGACCAACGCACGCAGGTAATCCAGCGCCTGCCGCCCATCGTTCAACGCCACCACCTCCACACCGACCGTTTGCAGGCAACGGGTTACCTGCTTACGTGCCACCGACGAATCATCGACGGTCAGCACCCGCAGCGAAATCGCCTTGTGCTGGGTCTCGGCGTCCACCACACCCGCAGAAATCGCTTCCGGCGTGGGCGCCACTTCGGCGAGGATCTTCTCCACGTCGATGATTTCCACCAACTGGTTGTCGACCCGGGTCACAGCCGTCAGGTAGTGATCGCGGCCGGTGCCCTTGGGCGGCGGATGGATCTCCTCCCAGTTCATGTTGACGATGCGCTCCACCGAGCGCACCAGGAACCCCTGGGTCTTGGTGTTGTACTCGGTGATGATCACGAACGGATTGCTCTGGTCCAGCAACCGACCGGAACCGGTCGCCATCGCCAGGTCGAGAATCGGGATGGTCGCACCCCGGATATTGGCCACACCGCACACGACGGGGCTGGACTTGGGCATCAGGGTCAGCTTGGGGCATTGCAGCACCTCGCGGACCTTGAATACGTTGATCCCGTACATTTGTTGGCCGTCGAGACGGAACAACAACAGCTCCAGGCGATTCTGACCGACCAGCTGAGTGCGCTGGTTCACCGAATCCATTACTCCCGCCATGCCCTGACTCCTACCTAACGCTAATGTGTCCGACGCGCATTCATCACTAAACGGCACGGGGCTTGCTATTGAACCGGCATGAACGCACAAACGACATTTTCTCGACGCCTGACCACTCACTGCCGCCACTGGCTCGGTGCACTGCTGGCTGCCTGCCTGTTCATTTCGGGCGGTCCTGCCCTTGCGGCGGCTCCGGTTACCTTGCCTGATCTCCTTATCGGCGTCACTCAGGGCTTTCTTGAATTCACCGTAGAAGACTACCTGGCAACCAGTCAAACCGAAGGTCGTTACGAAATCGAAGTCAACCAGCTCGACCCGCGCCTGCGCATGCCCATGTGTGACAAGGAATTGACTGCTTCGCTGGAGAGCCCGGCCCGGCCCCTGGGCCGTGTCACGGTGAAGGTTCGCTGCGACAGCGCCGCGCCCTGGACGGTGTTCGTGCCCGCTCAAGTGCGCCTGTTCCGGGAAATTGTCACCACCACGCGTCCGCTCAAGCGGGCCGGGATCGTCGAGTCCCAGGACGTGATGTTGCGCGAACGGGACATCAGCCAGATCACCCAGGGCTTCCTGACCTCTGTCGATCAGGCCATCGGGCAGAAACTTGTCCGACCAATGGTCGCCGATCAGGTCGTGACGCTGGTGCACCTGGAACAGGCCGAGGTGGTCCGCAAGGGCGACCAGGTGGTCATCACCGCCCGCAGCGGCTCACTGGCCGTGCGGATGCCCGGCGAGGCCCTGTCCAACGGCGGCATGCGTGAACAGATACGGGTAAAAAACCTCAATTCCCAGCGCGTCATCAAGGCGCAAGTGATGGCTCCAGGCCAAGTGGAAGTGGCGATGTAATGACCCGATAGAGGAGGTAGAAAGCTGGCGCTTGATCCCGGTGTTCCCTAGACTGTGCCTTACGCCAAGGCAAGCGCAGACGTGCGCACGTTCATTGAATAAATGAGCCTAAAGTTTTTTTGGGGATGGCCGAAAACATGGCAAGCGTCCAAATACCCAGAGGTTTTTTACCATGGTCATCGATTTCAATCGTTTAAACAGCTCTTCACCGCTGACAGGCACTACGCGTACCAGCGCCGCCAAGGAAACCGTCGAATCCGACAAATCCGCACCGGTGTCCACGCCAGCCGAACAGGTCAGCAACGGGGAGTCGGTACACCTCAGCAATGAGGCTCAGCAGTTGCAGAAGCTCACTGACAAGCTGCGCGATCAACCTGTCGTCGACAACGCCCGCGTGGCCGAGTTGAAAGCAGCCATCGCCGATGGCAGCTACAAAGTCGACAGCAACCGCGTAGCCAGCAAACTGCTCAACTTCGAAGCCCAGCGCTAGGCCGCCGCCTGCGCCAGGCTTTTGGACGCTAAGACCCAAGGCCAGCCATGCACGACACTCATTTGTTGCAACTGATCATCGACGACTTCGTTCCAGCGCAACAATTGCTGGAGTTATTGCAGGCCGAATCCGTGGCCCTGCACGGTCGTGACATGCCTTTGCTGGAAACCATCCTGGCGCAGAAACAGGCACTGATCATCTTGCTCGACCAGCATGGCCGCAAGCGCAGCGAGATCCTCGCCAGCCTCAACCTGCCCGCCAGTCATGACGGCCTTGAGCAGTTGGCTGCCCAGTCGACCATCGGCGATCAGCTGCGGTCCCAGAGCAAAGTGCTCAACGACCTGCTCGCCCAATGCCAGGCAACCAACGCCCGCAACGGCCAGTCGATCCTGATGCAGCAAGCCGCCACCGCCAACCAGTTGCGCATTCTCAACGGTGGCGAGATCCCGACGCTGTACGACGCAAGCGGTTCGACGGCCAGAATGGTCAAGCACCGCCCGCTCAGCCAGGCATGAAACGAACAATGCCTTCGCTCTATCAACGCGCGATACATGCTGGCAAAATGCCGGCCATTCGTAGTCGTATTTTGCCTGGAGATTGACCCACCGTGTTCAATGCCTCAAACGCGGATGACGCTCCGCAGCCCCCCAAGGTCCTCACCACGCCCCTGGAAATTTCTGGCAACCTGCGGATGCTGCAAGATAGCCACGACCCGCTGATCATTACCTTCCATGAACGTACCCAGCGCTTCCAGAGCTATCTGGTCAATGTCGATCGCGAGACCAATTCCATAGCCCTGGATGAAATGATTCCCCGGGACGGCGAGCGTTTCCTGCTGGCCGGCGAGCCGTTTCGCGTCGAAGGTTTCCATGACGGCGTACGCATCGCCTGGGATGGCAAGGGCCCACTGACCATCGATGAATCCAGCGACGGTCGCTGCTATCGCGGCGCCCTGCCCGACGAAGTGGTCTACCACCAGCGTCGCAACGCCTTCCGCGCCGCCCTGAAACTGGCCCAACTGGTGAGCGTTGAACTGGGCGGCGACAAGCTCAAGTCCCCCGTGGACGGCAAGCTGCTGGACATTTCCGCCACCGGTTGCAAGCTGCGTTTCGACGGTGACATCACCGAACGCCTGCAATTGGGCCAGGTGTACGAGCGCTTCATCGCGGCCCTGCCGTTTGGCAACATGATCGCCCCGGTCGAGCTGCGTTACCTGCATTTCGAAGAAAGATTCAACACCACCTTCGCTGGCGTACGTTTCCACAACATCAGCGGCCTGGTGCAACGGCAGGTCGAGCGGTTCGTCTACCAGCTCCAGCGTGAAGCCCGACGCTTCGATAAAGACGACCTCTGATCGTCGAGCCATGAAAAAACGGGCAGTCCCTTGCGGCCACTGCCCGTTTTTTTATGCCCGTTTCAAGGCCTGGCCTGGGTAAAGCTAGGGGCCTCAGGCGCCTCGGCGTCAGCTTCAGCCACGGTCTCAGTGGCGGGCTCTGGCTCCATCTCCGGGCTGGCCGGTGCCTGCATCTGCTCCTGCACCACTTGTTCATCCACCCGTGGATCGAGGCACGCCACCAGAGGCGAACTCGACATGCTGTCCGGCATCGCCACGTGATGCAGCGGTGCGTCATCGACCTGATGCAGGTTGGTCACCGCTTTCGGCCGGATCCGCCACACCAGCACCAGGGCGAAGAAGGCGAAAAAGCCGTAGAGCATCTGGCTACCGAACATCTTCATCAGCACCCCCGCCACCAGCGGCCCGATACTGGCGCCAACGCCATAGGTCACCAATAGCATCGCGGTCAGGGACACCCTTCGATCCGCTTCGACGTGGTCGTTGGAAAACGCCACCGCCAGCGGATACAGGCAGAACTGCACCAACGAACAGAAGAACCCGGCGACGAACAGCACCTCCAGCGGCACCGCCGGAAGGATCGCCAACGGCAGCGCACAAATCGTCAGGACCAGCGCAAAGCAGCGGATCAGCAGCGCCCGGTCGTAGCGGTCAGAGAGCCAGCCCAGCGGCCACTGCACCAACAATCCGGCAAAGATGCAGCTCCCCATGAACAGACCGACCTGCTCGGTCGACAGGCCCTGCTGGGACGCGTACAGCGGTGCCAAACCGTAGAACGAGCCGACGATCAGCCCCGAACCCAACACCGTGCTCAACGACTGCGGCACACGCTTGATGAAGAAACGCGGCTCCATGGGCGCCGGATGCAGCGCCGCCGGGTGAATTCGCCGGGTCAGCGTTACCGGCACCAGGCACAGGGCGAAGCACAGCGCCACCAGCATCAGCAGCTCCAAGCCCAGGGCCGGGTGCATGACCAGGATCAACTGCCCCAGCACCAGCCCCAGGTACGAGGCGATCATGTAGCCGCTGAACACCACCCCACGCTGCTTGGCATCGGCCTGCTCATTGAGCCAGCTCTCGATGACCATGTACTGGCACATCATGCCCAGGCCAACAATCATCCGCAGCACGATCCACGCCGGCAGCCAATCCACCAGGCCATGGCCCAGCACCGCTGCCCCGACGATCCCGGCGCAGGCCGAATAGGCGCGGATGTGCCCGACGCGGGCGATCAGCCGGTGGCCGATCTTGCCGCCCAGCACCAGGCCGAAGTAGTTGGCGGCCATCAGCGCACCGACCCAGAGGCTGTCCACATGGTCGGCGGCCAGGCGCAAGGCCAGGTAAGTACTCAAGAGGCCCGAGCCGATCAACATCATCAGCGAGGCGAAATAAAGCGCTCGAAAAGGTTTCCAGATTTGGCGCATCGGCGTTCCGAGCGGCTCCTTGAGGTGAGTAAGGGCTATCCGTTGAAGATAGCCCGAATGCAGCGGTTCTTTATGCCTGGGCCGCCAGGACACGTCGCTCCCAGGGCGTGATTTCATCGAAGAAGCTGGTCAGCTCCAGGGTCTTGGAAGCGATGTAGCCTTCGATGAACTCCGTGCCGAACAGTTCCTTCGCCAGATGACTACGCTTCAGACGCTCCAGGGCGGCATGCAAGGTACATGGCAGCGACAGATTATCCGGCACTTCGAATTCGCCCTGGATCGCCGCGCTCGGCTCCAGGCGCTGTTCGATCCCGTACAGCCCGGCGGCCAGGCTGGCGGCAATCGCCAGGTAGGGGTTGGCATCGGCCCCGGGCAAGCGGTTCTCGACCCGTCGGGCCACTGGCGAACTGGCGGGAATCCGCAGCCCGGCCGAACGGTTGTCATGGGACCAACAGGCATTGTTCGGTGAGGCGAACGGATGGCACAGCCGCTGGTAGGAGTTCACGTTCGGCGCGAACAACGCGGTGAAGTCCGCCAGGCAAGCCTGTTGCCCACCGATGAAATGCCGGAACGCGGCCGTCGGCTCGCCTGCTTCGTCGCTGAAGACGTTGCGGCCGCTGTCCGCCTCGACGACGCTCTGGTGGATATGCATCGAACTGCCCGGCGTGTGGGCCAGGGGCTTGGCCATGCAGACCACGGTCAGGCCGTGCTTGAGGGCCACTTCCTTGAGCAGGTGCTTGAACAGGAAAGTCTGGTCGGCCAGCAGCAGCGGGTCGCCGTGCAGCAGATTGATCTCGAACTGGCTCACGCCCATTTCATGCATGAAGGTGTCGCGCGGCAAGCCCAGCGCCGCCATGCAGGCATAGACCTCGCTGAAGAACGGGCGCAGGCCGTTATTGGAGCTGACGCTGAACGCCGAGTGGCCGTCTTCGCGACGTCCATCCAGGCCCATCGGCGGCTGGAACGGCTGGGTCGGGTCCGGGTTGGGGGCGAACACGAAGAATTCCAGCTCGGTCGCCACCACCGGCGCCAGGCCAAGGGCGGCATAACGCGCGACAACGGCCTTGAGCTGGCCGCGCGTCGAGAGCCGGGAGCTTTCACCGGTCAGTTCGTCGGCGTCGCAGATCGCCAGGGCACGAGGCTGTTGGCTCCAGGGCAGGCGGTGGATCTGTTTCGGGTCGGCCACCAGCGCCAGGTCGCCGTCATCGCTGCCATAGAAACGCGACGGCGGATAACCGCCCATGATGCATTGCAGCAGCACGCCTCGCGCCAACTGCAACCGCCGCCCTTCGAGGAAACCTTCGGCGGTCATCACCTTGCCCCGCGGCACGCCATTCAAATCCGGCGTGACACATTCAATCTCATCAATGCCCGTCAGTCGCTGCGCGAGTGAACGCTGGCCATCGGTCGTCATGACGCAATCCTTGTTATGTGCGAGCCGCGAACGGCAACCCGTACAAAATAGGCTCCGGCTGTTCGGAATATCAAGCGCCCGGAGGCAATTAAAATCTTATGCAATACGACTGTGGGAACGAGCTTGCTCGCGATAGCGTCGGCCCAGCCAATATTGAGTTGACTGATACACCGCTATCGCGAGCAAGCTCGCTCCCACAGGGGATTTGTGTTGCCAGGGATACTCAGGAGGGCCTGTTCAGGGCAAATAAAGCCGGAACACCCCGCCGCCCAACACACCGCCATTGGCAATCTCGGTCCGCCCGCTCACGCCGCCGCGCTGGTGCAGCCCGGCGATTCGCGCGGCAAAGTACAGGCCCAGCCCGGTGCTGCCGCTGCTGTGGTTGATACCTTGCACATACTCGGCCTGACGCTCGATCATCTCTGGCGGATAACCTTCGCCGTCGTCATTGATGGTCAGCACCAGTTGCCCGGCTTCGTCACTCACACTGATCAGCAGCGCCTGGCGCGCATGGCGAATGGCGTTGTTGATGCAGTTGTCGAGCACCGAGGCCACCAGCTCGCGGTCGAAAAAGCCCAAGGGGCTGAGGGGATCGACATCGTAGGTGGCCATGATTCCGCGGCTGCGGAACACATCCTGATGGCCGGCCAGTTGCGCCTCGATGAAATCGTCCAGCTCGTGGTAGGCCGGGTGCAACGGCAACTGGTTGACGCCGAGCTTGTACAGCCCCAGCAACTGCACCATGAGGCCATTGAGGTGGGCGAACTCGAACTCGATGACACCCTGCTCCGACGTCTGTCGCTCGGATTCGGGCAGGCGTTCGAGCCATTGCCCATGTGCCTGCATGAGCAAGGTCAGGGAGTTTTTCATGTCGTGCACGGTCGACGCGATCACCGTGGAAAAATCGAGGGCCTGTTCGCTGTCATTCATCGCCAAATGCCTTGCTTCGCAGTTTTTGATAACGCGCAAAACGCGCATCGGAGTCGGGCATCATGCCCACCAGTTTCAGGCAGGCGCGGCACTCCTGCAGCAGCTCCGACTCCACGCTGGTGTCGGTGCCATGCAGCAGCGATTGCGCCATGTTCAGGGCAATACTGATGTTCTTCGGTTGCATCTTCAGCGCACGGCGGAACAGCTCCCGCGCCTCCGGCAATGCGCCGGTCTTGTAGACCCGCACGCCTTCGCGGTTCAACTCGGCGGCGGCATTGCCCTGATTGAGGATATTCGGGTCGTCGGTGAGCTTGGCAATGCCTTGCATCACCGCCGGGTCATCAC
The DNA here is from genome assembly GCF_017351395.1 of Pseudomonas sp. FW305-28. Lineage (NCBI taxonomy): Bacteria > Pseudomonadati > Pseudomonadota > Gammaproteobacteria > Pseudomonadales > Pseudomonadaceae > Pseudomonas > Pseudomonas sp. FW305-28. Next base: position 1,482 of record NZ_JACNDD010000121.1, on the reverse strand, counting down.
CGTAGATTTCCGCGCAGTTCTTGAGCATCGACTCCCCGGCGCTGGTCTGGCCAAGCATTTGCAACTGCTTGGCCACCAGCAACGCGGCCTCGGCGCTCATGAACTGCTCCATGCCATCGAGGCGCTGCAAGGCCTGTTCGGTGAGCTTCTCGGCGGTTTCGGCATCGTTGAGCAACAGGCTGGTGGCCTTCATCAGCCGCGCCCGGACCTGCAACCCCGGGTCGTTGAGGTTCTCCTTCGCCACAGCGCTGAGGGTGGTGTTGATCTCCAGCCGGGTGCGAGTATCGAGGCCTTTTTCGCTGCCCTTGCTGATCAGCGCGTGGGCCAGGCCGAGGTTGCTTTCCGGGTCCTTGAAGCGCGACTGCGCGCCCTGCCCGACCGCCTGGCGATAAGCCCGGGAAGCCGTGTCGTAGTCTTCGTTGGTCATCGCCAACTTGCCCAACAACGACTGCCGGCGCACGGCCAGCGGCGACAGGCGCACCGCCTCTTCCAGCACGTGCTGCGCCTGCTTGGTATCACCTTCGGCCATCAACACTTCGGCCATGCCGTCGTACAACGCCGGCATCATTGGAAAGACTTTCAGGGCTTTTTCATAAACGGCCTTGGCCTGCCCCACCTGGCCGCGCTTGAACATCAACTTGCCCAGCCCCGCGTAGGCCCACGGCAACGGGCGATCTGCGATGATGGAGTTGTACAGCCGCTCCAGGGCCTCGTTCTGATTCAGGTCGCGCAACGCATCGGCCCGATAACGCAGGCACAACGGCCCGTAGCGCGGGTCCTGCTTGCACAAGGCGATGCAGGCATTGAGCACCTCCATCGGCTTGCCGCGATCGAGGGCTTGCAGGATCGGCTTGAGCAGGGTCTTGCGCTGCTCGAGCCGCTCCAGCCGCTGGGCCAGGCCGGAGCGGTTGAACGGCTTGGTCAGGTAGGCATCCGGCTCATGCTCCAGGGCACTGAGCACCATCGCCTGGCTGGTTTCGGCGGTCACCATGAGGAACACACTTTCATGGCTGATCAGCTTCTCGACCATCAGGTCTTCCAGCACCTGCTGGCCATTCTTGCGCCCATCGCCCAGGTGATAGTCCTGCAAGATGAAGTCATAACGCTTCTGCGAGCACATGCGCAGCGCCACTTCACCGGTGTCGGCGGTGTCCACGTCCTTGACGCCCAGCTCACGCAGCATGGACCGGATCGAACTGCGGAAATCCGAGAAGTCATCGACGATCAGAAAACTTTTTTGGTGGTACGCCAGCATCGAGGATGTCCAGGCAAGTAAGAAAATAACCCAATGGCATAACAACGAAACGCCGTGTCACAAGCCCGAGGCGCGCAGATGATAGCCACCAGCCAGCAACGTTCAAGGGATTTCAGCAATCGCTTGGTTTGGCTGTGTCGTGACGCACATTGCGAGCCAAAACGCAGGAGACAACCGGGCTCATCGGGTTATCGGCAGCAGATGGCGTTCCGTTAAGGGGAAGGTGT
>NZ_JACNDD010000120.1:0-20057 GCF_017351395.1 Pseudomonas sp. FW305-28 | reverse complement strand
GTGGGGCAAAGACCTTTTGGTTACTTTTGGGGCGTTTGCCAAAAGTGACCCGCCGTAAGGGCGGAACCATAAGCCGCCGTTACCCAAGAAACGGATATACACACAAACCCCACCCATAAAAAAACCCGCATCACTGCGGGTTTTCTCACACCACTGAAGGAAGCCTTAGTTAACCTTGGCGTTCAACTCACCCTTCAAATACCGCTGATACATCGCTTCCAGCGAGATCGGCTTGATCTTCGAAGCATTACCGGCAGTCCCAAACGCCTCATACCGCGCAATGCACACATCACGCATGGCCGTCACAGTAGCGCCAAAGAACTTACGCGGATCAAACTCACTCGGGTTGGTCGCCATCAAACGACGCATGGCACCGGTAGAGGCCAGGCGCAGGTCAGTGTCGATGTTGACCTTGCGCACGCCGTACTTGATGCCTTCGACGATCTCCTCAACCGGCACGCCGTAGGTTTCCTTGATGTCGCCGCCGTACTGGTTGATGATCGCCAGCCACTCTTGCGGTACCGAGGACGAACCGTGCATCACCAAGTGGGTGTTGGGGATGCGCTTGTGGATTTCCTTGATGCGGTCGATAGCCAGCACGTCGCCGGTAGGTGGCTTGGTGAACTTGTAAGCGCCGTGGCTGGTGCCGATGGCGATGGCCAGGGCGTCGACCTGGGTTTTCTTGACGAAGTCCGCCGCTTCTTCCGGGTCGGTCAGCATCTGGCTGTGGTCCAGCACGCCTTCGGCACCGATGCCGTCTTCTTCACCGGCCATGCCGGTTTCCAGCGAACCCAGGCAACCCAGCTCACCTTCCACGGAAACGCCGCAGGCGTGGGCCATGGCCACGGTCTGCTGGGTAACGCGGACGTTGTATTCGTAGTCGGTCGGGGTCTTGCCGTCTTCGCCCAGGGAACCGTCCATCATCACCGAGCTGAAGCCCAGTTGGATGGAGCGCTGGCAGACGTCCGGGCTGGTGCCGTGGTCCTGGTGCATGCACACCGGGATGTGCGGGAATTCTTCGATCGCCGCCAGGATCAGGTGACGCAGGAACGGCGCGCCGGCGTATTTGCGGGCACCGGCCGAAGCCTGGACGATCACCGGAGAGTCAGTCTTGTCAGCGGCTTCCATGATGGCGCGCATCTGCTCAAGGTTGTTGACGTTAAAGGCTGGAACGCCGTAGCCGAACTCGGCTGCGTGGTCCAGCATCTGACGCATGCTGATAAGTGCCATTGTGTCTCTCTCCCGGTCGAGGGTCGTTAATCGTGCCAGCCTGCCGGAGCGGCGGCGGCTATTCAAGTCATTGCGGATCGGGGGTTGGCCCGAGCTGCGTGTTCGGTATCGCTAAACCCAAATACTGACGCGATCCCTGTGGGAGCGAGCTTGCTCGCGATGAGGGCGGTACATTCAACATCACTGTTGCCTGGTACACCGCTATCGCGAGCAAGCTCGCTCCCACACTGGATCTGCCCCCACATTTGGATCTGTGTGGATCAGTTCAATCGTATTACTGCGCCTTGCAACCACGCCCAATCAAGTCATTGGTGGCGACCCAGTAAACCAGGCCTTCCTCACCCTTGACGTGAAAGGCCAGCATGTCATCGCTGTACAGCGAACCTTCAGCACCCGGTTCAAGCTTGAGGCGATAAACCTTATCGGCGCCGCCCAGGCGTACATCGACTTCCTTGCGGGCGGCATCGGTGTAGCGCCAGAGCACTTTGGCCTCGCTGTCACAGGTCCAGCTCGTCCAGCCCTCTGCAACGGGCTCGGACGACTGCAAAAAACCCAGTTGCGAACAACCGGCCAGCAATGCCAACGCCATAACGGCGATCAAGCCTTTCATCCGTGTTCCTCGACGGACGGCACACGCCGCCTGCCATGAGTTAAGAGTCAGACCCGTCAAGGACAACCATGTTCCTTGGCCGGGGTTTGCGTCTCGTATTTGTCCAGGCCATCCGGTCCGGAACGCTTGTTCAGCACCGGATTCGTCTCGGCCTGCCAGTCGGCCTGGTAACAGCCTTCTTCGGGCGTCGGCGTGTCGGTTTGCGGGGCCGGAGCCTGCGGGCTGCTCGAGCAAGCCACCAGCATCGTTGTCGCCAGCAGCAACGTGAACGTCTTGACCATCAGAACACTCCTTTGCCTGGTCAACGCAGCCTCAGGCCTTGGCCCGGCTTTCCAGGACTTCCACGGCCGGCAACACTTTGCCTTCGACGAACTCGAGGAATGCGCCGCCACCGGTGGAAATGTAGGAGATCTGCGCGGCCACGCCATATTTGTCGATGGCCGCCAGGGTGTCGCCACCACCAGCGATAGAGAACGCGGAGCTTTCGGCGATGGCCTGGGCCAACACCTTGGTGCCGTTGCCGAACTGGTCGAACTCGAACACGCCGACCGGGCCGTTCCACAGGATCGTCTGGGAGGATTTCAGCAATTGGGCGAAGTTGGCTGCGGTTTGCGGGCCGATGTCGAGGATCATGTCGTCGTCGGCCACGTCGGCCACCAGCTTGACGGTGGCCGTCGCGCTTTCAGCGAATTCCTTGGCCACGACCACGTCCACCGGCAACGGTACGCTGACCTTGGCGGCGATTTCCCGGGCGGTGTCCAGCAGGTCCGGCTCGTACAGGGATTTGCCGACCGGGTGACCGGCGGCGGCGAGGAACGTGTTGGCGATGCCGCCACCGACGATCAACTGGTTGCACACCTGGCTCAGGCTGTTGAGCACGTCCAGCTTGGTGGAGACCTTGGAGCCGGCCACAATGGCGGCCATCGGCTGGGCCGGCGAGCCCAGTGCCTTGCCCAGTGCGTCCAGTTCGGCCGCCAGCAACGGGCCTGCGGCGGCGACTTTGGCGAATTTCGCCACGCCATGGGTCGAACCCTCGGCGCGGTGAGCGGTGCCGAAGGCGTCCATCACGAATACGTCGCACAGGGCGGCGTATTGCTGGGCCAATTCGTCGGCGTTCTTTTTCTCGCCCTTGTTGAAGCGCACGTTTTCGAACAGCACGACATCACCGGCCTTCACATCGACGCCGCCCAGGTAGTCCGCGACCAACGGCACGTCGCGGCCCAGGGCACGGCTCAAGTAATCGGCTACCGGCTTGAGGCTGTTTTCCGCCGAGAACTCGCCTTCGGTCGGGCGGCCCAGGTGGGAGCAGACCATCACGGCCGCGCCTTTTTCCAGGGCCAGCTTGATGGTCGGCAGCGAAGCCAGGATACGCGCGTCGCTGGTGACAACACCGTCCTTGACGGGGACGTTGAGGTCTTCGCGGATCAGTACGCGCTTACCTTGCAGATCGAGGTCGGACATCTTCAACACGGTCATGGGTCGCAATTCCTGGGTAACTGTTTAGAGAGCAGGTTTTTTCGAAGCGGTTTGCAGGTAATGCTCGGCAACGTCCAGCATTCGGTTGGCAAACCCCCATTCGTTGTCGAACCAGGCCAGGATGTTCACAAGCCGCGGCCCGGAAACACGGGTCTGGCTGGCATCGACAATGGCCGAATGAGGGTCATGGTTAAAATCACAACTGGCGTGAGGCAACTCGGTGTAAGCCAAGAGGCCTTTGAGCGGGCCGCTGGTGGCGGCTTCGCGCAGGATCCGGTTGACCTCGGTGGCGTCGGTATCGCTCACGGTCTGCATCGTGATGTCGAGGCAGGACACGTTGACCGTCGGCACCCGCACGGCTTTGGCCTGAATTCGCCCGGCAAGTTCCGGCAGCAGCCGTTCGATGCCGCGCGCCAGACCAGTGGACACCGGAATCACCGATTGGAACGCCGAACGGGTGCGGCGCAAGTCCTCATGGTGGTAGGCGTCGATCACTGGCTGGTCGTTCATCGCCGAGTGGATCGTGGTGATCGACACGTATTCCAGACCAATGGCCTGGTCCAGCAGGCGCAACAGCGGCACGCCGCAGTTGGTGGTGCAGGACGCGTTGGACACCAGCAGCTCTTCGCCGGTCAGGCAATCCTGGTTCACACCGTAGACGATGGTGGCATCGACATCCGCTTCGCTGGCCATCGGCTGGGAGAACAGCACCCGAGGCGCGCCGGCCGCGAGAAAACGCTGGCCGTCTTCGCGGGTGTGGTAGGCACCGGAACACTCGAGCACCAGATCGACACCCAGGGACGCCCAATCGATGCCTTCGGGGGTGGCGCTGCGCAGCACTTTCACGCAGTCGCCATTGATATGCAGACAATCGCCCTCGACCCGCACTTCACCGGGAAACCGGCCGTGGGTGGAGTCAAAGCGTGTCAGGTATTCGATGCTGGCCATGTCGGCCAGGTCATTGATCGCCACGATCTCGAAATCGGCCTTGGCCCCTCGCTCGAACAACGCACGCAAGACGCAACGACCTATCCGGCCGTAGCCGTTGAGTGCAACTTTGTAGGGACGCGGTTGGGGCATGGGGTTCTCGGTTACCGTGGTGAATCCTTCAGTCCAGTATTGCCTGGGCCACCGCTATCGCGAGCAAGCTCGCTCCCACAGGGCCGGTGAAAATCCTTGTGGGAGCGAGCTTGCTCGCGATAGCGTCAGCCCGGACGACGCAACTTTCGGATCAGTCTTCCAGCAGCTCTTCAGCCTGACCCAGGATGTTTTCCAGGGTGAAGCCGAACTCCTCGAACAGCGCCGGCGCAGGTGCCGATTCGCCGTAGGTGGTCATGCCGATCACGCGGCCTTCCAGGCCCACGTACTTGTACCAGTAATCGGCATGGGCAGCCTCGATGGCGATCCGCGCGCTGACTTGCAGCGGCAACACCGCCTGCTTGTAGCCAGCATCCTGGGCATCGAACACGCTGGTGCACGGCATGGACACGACGCGTACGTTGCGGCCCTGCTCGGTCAGCTTGTCGTAGGCCTGGACGGCCAGGCCGACTTCGGAGCCGGTGGCGATCAGGATCAGTTCAGGCTCGCCGATGCAGTCCTTGAGCACGTAGCCGCCGCGCGTGATGTCGCCGATCTGGTCGGCATCGCGGTTCTGGTGCTGCAGGTTCTGACGGGAGAAGATCAGCGCCGATGGGCCGTCGTTACGCTCGAGGGCGTATTTCCAGGCCACCGCCGATTCCACGGCGTCGCAGGGACGCCAGGTGTCCAGGTTCGGCGTGCAGCGCAGGCTTGCCAGTTGCTCGATCGGCTGGTGCGTCGGGCCGTCTTCGCCCAGGCCGATGGAGTCGTGGGTGAACACATACAGGATGCGTTTTTTCATCAGCGCCGACATGCGCACGGCGTTGCGGGCGTATTCCATGAACATCAGGAAAGTGGCGCCGTAAGGTACCAGGCCACCGTGCAGCGCAACGCCGTTCATGATTGCGCTCATGCCGAACTCGCGAACGCCGTAGTACATGTAGTTGCCGCTGGCATCTTCGGCGCTGACGCCTTTGCAGCCTTTCCACAGGGTCAGGTTGGAACCGGCCAGGTCGGCCGAACCGCCCAGCAGTTCCGGCAGCAGTGGGCCGAAGGCGTTCAGGGTGTTCTGGCTGGCCTTGCGGCTGGCGATGGTTTCGCCCTTGGCGGCGACTTCAGCGATGTACGCCGAGGCTTTTTCGGCGAAGTCGGCCGGCAACTCGCCGCTGAGGCGACGCACCAGCTCGTTTGCCAGCGCGGGGAATTCGGCGGAATAGGCAGCGAAACGCTGGTCCCACTCGGCTTCGAGCGCACGGCCCTTTTCCTTGGCATCCCATTCGGCGTAGATGTCGGCCGGGATTTCGAACGGGCCATGGTTCCATTTCAGCGCAGCGCGGGTCAGGGCGATTTCCTCGGCCCCCAACGGTGCGCCGTGGCAATCTTCCTTGCCTTGCTTGTTCGGCGAGCCGAAACCGATGGTGGTCTTGCAGCAGATCAGGGTCGGCTGGGCGCTTTTGCGAGCGGTCTCGATGGCGGTCTTGATTTCTTCCGGATCGTGGCCGTCGACGTTGCGGATCACCAGCCAGTTGTAGGCTTCGAAGCGCTTGGGGGTGTCGTCGGTGAACCAGCCTTCGACTTCGCCATCGATGGAGATGCCGTTGTCGTCGTAGAACGCGATCAGCTTGTCCAGGCCCAGGGTGCCGGCCAGGGAGGCGACTTCATGGGAAATGCCTTCCATCATGCAGCCATCGCCCAGGAACACGTAGGTGTGGTGGTCGACGACGTTATGACCTGGGCGGTTGAACTGCGCTGCCAGGACTTTTTCCGCCAGGGCAAAACCCACGGCGTTGGCCAGGCCCTGGCCCAACGGGCCGGTGGTGGTTTCCACGCCTGGGGTGTAGCCGTATTCCGGGTGGCCCGGGGTGCGGCTGTGCAACTGGCGGAAGTTCTTCAGGTCATCGATCGACAGGTCATAGCCGGTCAGGTGCAGCAGCGAGTAGATCAACATCGAACCATGGCCGTTGGACAGCACGAAGCGATCACGGTCGGCGAACGAAGGATTGCTCGGGCTGTGCTTGAGGTAGTCGCGCCAAAGCACCTCGGCGATATCCGCCATACCCATGGGGGCACCGGGATGGCCGCTGTTGGCTTTCTGCACGGCATCCATGCTGAGGGCACGAATGGCATTGGCACGCTCACGACGGCTGGGCATCGCTGTTCTCCTGCGGGTATTGAATCGAGAATGAATAAAACGAAACTGAAAAAGGCGAGCATTTTCCCTCACCCACCCGCTCCGGGGCAATGACAGATAGTCATCCTTGAGCGTTTTTCCGGTGGATAAAGTCGCATTCGCCGGGTGAAACCTTTCCGCTGATGGCCTGTAGAGTCAAGCACGGAGTGGGAAGTGCCATTTATCAACCAATATCAAAACTTTTTGATATTGAACTTGCGATGATTCAAACCCCTCACTAGACTGCCTCACTGAAACGGACCGCCCCACTCATGAAACAGACGGCCCCACGATGAACCTGCCCGCGCCCTCCATTCGTCACGACGACTGCGATGAGCTGGCGGCCCTTTGCAAGGCCGGCGGCGATCCGTTGCGGCTCAATGTATTGCGCGCCCTGGCCAACGACTCGTTCGGCGTGCTGGAACTGGCGCAGATCTTCGGCATCGGCCAGTCCGGCATGAGTCACCACCTCAAGGTCCTGGCCCAGGCCGACCTGGTGGCGACCCGCCGGGAAGGCAACGCCATTTTCTATCGTCGCGCCCTGCCCCACACCGACCTGCTGGGCGGCAAGCTGCACGCGGCGCTGCTGGACGAAGTGGACGCACTGAGCCTGCCGACCGACGTGCAGGCTCGCATCACCCAGGTTCACGGGCAGCGGGCGGCCGCCAGCCAGGACTTCTTCGCACGGGTCGCCGAGAAGTTTCGCGCCCAGCAAGATCTGATCGCCGGCTTGCCGCAATACCGTGAAAGCGTGGTGGCGCTGCTCGACAAATTGAGCTTCGAGCCTGCGGCCACGGCGATCGAAGTCGGCCCCGGCGATGGCGCCTTTCTGCCGGAGCTGGCGCGGCGCTTCAGTCAGGTGACGGCACTGGACAACAGCCCGGCCATGCTCGAACTGGCGCGCCAGGTGTGTGAGCGCGAGGCCCTGGCTAACGTGCGCCTGCAACTGGCCGATGCACTGGATGGCATGAGCCTGCAGGCCGACTGCGTGGTATTGAACATGGTGCTGCATCATTTCGCCGCGCCGGCCGATGCACTCAAGCACATGGCCCGCCTGCTGCAACCGGGCGGCAGCCTGCTGGTGACCGAGTTATGCAGCCACAACCAGAGCTGGGCCAGGGAAGCCTGCGGCGACCTCTGGCTCGGCTTTGAACAGGACGACCTGGCCCGCTGGGCCACCGCAGCGGGCCTCGTGCCCGGGGAAAGCCTCTATGTAGGCTTACGTAATGGTTTCCAGATCCAGGTTCGCCACTTTCAGCGACCCACTGGCGACACTCACCAACGGTAACTTGTAGGAAAACATCGAGATGAGCGAATACTCCCTTTTCACCTCCGAGTCCGTGTCTGAAGGGCATCCGGACAAAATCGCCGACCAGATTTCTGATGCGGTGCTGGACGCCATCATTGCTGAAGACAAGTTCGCCCGCGTGGCGTGCGAGACTCTGGTGAAAACGGGCGTGGCGATCATCGCTGGCGAAGTCACCACGTCGGCCTGGGTCGACCTGGAACAGATCGTTCGCGACGTCATCCTGGGCATCGGCTACAACAGCTCCGACGTCGGCTTCGACGGCGCAACCTGCGGCGTGATGAACATCATCGGCAAGCAGTCCCCGGACATCAACCAGGGCGTTGACCGGGCCAAGCCTGAAGACCAGGGCGCAGGCGACCAGGGCCTGATGTTCGGCTACGCCAGCAACGAGACCGACGTGCTGATGCCGGCCCCGATCACCTTCTCGCACCAGTTGGTTAAACGCCAGGCCGAGGCCCGTAAATCCGGCCTGCTGCCGTGGCTGCGCCCGGACGCCAAGTCCCAGGTGACCTGCCGTTACGAAGGCGGCAAGGTGGTCGGTATCGACGCCGTCGTCCTGTCGACCCAGCACAACCCCGAGGTGTCCTATAAAGACCTGCGCGAAGGTGTGATGGAACTGATCGTCAAGCACGTGCTGCCTGCCGAGTTGCTGTCCAAGGACACCCAGTTCCACATCAACCCGACCGGCCAGTTCATCATCGGCGGCCCGGTGGGCGACTGCGGCCTGACCGGTCGCAAGATCATCGTCGACAGCTATGGTGGCATGGCCCGTCACGGCGGTGGCGCGTTCTCCGGCAAGGATCCATCGAAGGTTGACCGCTCGGCCGCCTACGCCGGTCGTTATGTCGCCAAGAACATCGTGGCCGCCGGACTGGCCGAGCGCTGCGAGATCCAGGTGTCCTACGCCATTGGCGTCGCCCAGCCTACGTCGATCTCGCTGAACACCTTCGGCACCGGCAAGATCGGCGATGACAAGATCATCAACCTGGTCCGCGAAGTGTTCGACCTGCGTCCATACGCCATCACCACCATGCTTGACCTGCTGCACCCGATGTACCAGGAAACCGCCGCCTATGGTCACTTCGGCCGTACGCCAGAGACCAGGACCGTCGATGGCGATACCTTCACCACGTTCACCTGGGAAAAAACCGACCGCGCGGACGCCCTGCGCGCCGCTGCCGGCCTGTAACACCCGCGTGTAAGGAAAAGCCCCTGGCGACTGGGTCGTCAGGGGCTTTTTCATGTCAGGTGCTTGACTACTCAGAGTGCAAAGTCATGCCTGGTTCTTGTGGCGGGAGAATTTATCTGTGGGAGCAAGGCTTGCCCGCGATGAGGACAACGCGGTCCCTGCGGTAACGAGGCGCCTGTATCGCGGGCAAGCCTTGCTCCCACAAAATCCCCTCGTCATGGCGCTCAAGAGCGCCGTGCCACCAGCAAAAACGAAGCCGCACTGGCGAGCAGCCCCGCACACATCCGATTGAACAGGCGTTTGCCACTGGGCCGGGCGAACAGCCGCCGCGCGTAAATGCCCATGTAGCAATACAACCCGATGGCGATGCACTCCAGCGCCAGGAACAAGCCGCCCAGCACGGCGAATTGTTGGGTGACGGTACCTGTACGGTCTACGAATTGCGGCAGGAACGCAGTGAACAACAAAATTGCCTTCGGATTACCAATCGCCACCAGGAACTCCTGGCGCGCCAGGCCGGCCCGGGTCATCGATGCGAGCCCGGCTTCGCTGTCGGCCTCGGGCCGGGCCCGCCACAACTGCACGGCCAGATAGAACAGGTAACCGGCACCGACGAGCTTGATCCCCAGGAACAGCAGCTCCGATGTGTGCAACACGGCGGTGAGCCCCACCGCAGCCAGGGCGATCATGATCGCAAACGCCAGCAACCGACCGACGCCACCGCTGCACGCCCGGACGAAGCCATAACGCGAGGCGTTGCTGATGGAGAGCAGGTTGTTCGGCCCCGGCGCCATGTTCAGCGCAAAGCAGGCCGGAATGAAAACAGCGAGTGTCGGCAGGTCCATTCGGGCGTTCCAGGCAGAGGTGGATCGAAGGCTCATTCTGCACCGGTCATTGAGGGGTTCAAGGGACAGTTGCGTGACGAAATCCTGCGGGACTGTACCGCCGCGACTTTGCCACCAGGCGCCGCAAAATCCGGTAACGCTCCGCCCCTCGCAACAACCGGGACGCTGACTAGCCTTCAGATACTCAACCGAGCAAGGATGCTTCGATGCCACCGTTCCTCTATGCCCTCGTCTGCCTCGTATTCATTGCCCTCCCCGCGCTAGCCGCACCCTGTCCCGACTGGCCCGCTGAACGGGCCCGGGCGGAGATCGCCGCACTGCAACAACAAATCGACACCTGGGACGACCGTTACCACCGCCTCGGCCAGTCGCTGGTGGCCGATGAGCTTTATGATCAGTCCCGCACACAGCTGGGCCAATGGCGCCGCTGCTTCGATCTCGCGGCGCCCGACAATCCCCTGCGCTCAGCGGGCGGAAAGGTGCGGCACCCCATCGTCCATACCGGCCTGGAAAAACTGAAGGACGCCGACGCCGTGGAGGCCTGGCTGCTCGGTCGAGAGGACGTCTGGGCGCAACCGAAAGTCGATGGCGTGGCGGTCTCCCTGGTTTACCGCACGGGTCGCCTGCATCAGGCGATCAGCCGCGGCGATGGCGTCCTGGGGCATGACTGGACCGCGAGTGCGCACCAGATCGGCGCCATCGCGCAGCAACTGCGCCAGCCCGTGGACCTGGTCGTCCAGGGCGAGTTGTACTGGCGCCTGGACGCCCATGTCCAAGCCAGCCACGGCAGCCTGAATGCCCGCGCAACCGTGGCGGGCTTGATGGCGCGCAACAATTTGACGGCGCAGGAGGCATCCTCCATCGGCCTGTTTGTCTGGGACTGGCCTGAAGGGCCCGGCACCCTGCCAGAGCGGATGGCCGCGCTGAACGCGCTGGGTTTCGCTGACACCCACGACTACAACCAACCTGTCCGGACACTGAGGGATGCCCAGCGGTGGCGCGACCACTGGTATCGCACGCCGCAGGCCTTCGCCAGTGACGGGATCGTCCTGCGCCAGAGCCGCCGTCCACCCGCCGACCGCTGGCAGGCCAGGACGCCGTTCTGGAGCGTGGCCTGGAAATACCCGTATGCCCAGGCCCTGGCCGAAGTGCGCAAGGTGCGCTTCAAGGTCGGGCGTACCGGGCGCATCACCCCTGTGTTGGAACTCGAACCGACCCTGCTCGACGACCGGCGGATTCGCCGGGTCAGCGTCAGTTCCCTCAAGCGCTGGGAGGAGATGGACATCCGTCCCGGCGATCGGGTTGCCATCAGCCTGGCCGGGCTGACCATTCCACGCCTCGACGAGGTGGTGCTGCGCAGCCTCGAGCGCCAGGACGTCAATGCCCCCACGGCAAGCGATCACCACTTCTTGAGTTGCTGGCAAGCGACGCCCGGCTGTGAAAGCCAATTCCTCGCCCGCCTGAACTGGCTCAGCGGCAAGCACGGGCTCGCCCTGGCCCATGTCGGCCCCGGCACCTGGGAAAAACTCCTGGCTGCCGGCAGGCTTCACGGATTGTTGGATTGGTTGACCCTCGATGCCGCCGAGCTTGCTAACATTGACGGCTTCGGCGAACGCACTAGCGCGCGCCTGCTCGCCAGCCTCGACAGCGCCCGGCAACGCCCTTTCGGGCAATGGCTCAAGGCCTTGGGCCTGCCACCCATCGGTGAGGCCCGGCTGGAAGGGCCGTGGCAGGCGCTGGCCGAGCGCAGCACCGAACAATGGCAAGCCGAAGTCGGCATCGGAGCGGGACGCGCCGCGCAATTGAGCGCCTTTTTTCGCGACCCGCAGGTGCTGGCCTTGAGTGACGTATTACGCTCCGCCGGGGTCGACGGTTTTTAATCCGGCCCCCGTGCGGTTGAACCCAAGGGGCGAACATGCGTTCCAACAGCGCATCTGTACCGACCGCTCGCGATTTTTTACGGAGTTGCTATGAATTTCCTGTCCCCCGTTGCCCTGTTGGTCTTATGCAGCGCCATGGCCGCCCCTTTGCTGGCGGACGAACAAACCCCGGAACTCACCGGCTGCGCGGCCAAGCGCCAGGGCATCATCAACCAGATCGAACTGGCCAAGTCCCGTGGCAACCAGGACCAGCAGGCAGGCCTGGAAACCGCATTGAGTGAAGTCACCACCCATTGCACCGATGCGTCCTTGCGCAAGGAGCGTGAAAACAAGGTACTCGATGCCAAGCACGAGGTCAGCCGGCGTCAGGCCGACCTGGAAAAGGCCATGAAGAAAGGCGACGCCGAGCGGATCAACAAACGCAAGGACAAGCTGGCAACCTCCCGTAAGGAGTTGCAGGAAGCGGTGGATGAGTTGGATAAGTGAACACCCGATCTGTAGGCGCTGGCGAAGCCTGCGATCCTTCAAGGCATGTCAATAATCCCGAAACTCTTTATGACAGGCACTGCACGCATCTTCGACCTTCTGCACCGCCGGCCCCAGGTAACTGGCCCTGTAAGGCTGGACTTTGCTGGCGGTCACCAACTCACCGGTGGCCGCTTCAAGGTTGCGGGCCAGTTCCTGAAAGCGTGCCTGTTTTTGCCAGACGTCATCCCGGGCGCTGGTGTGGTCTTGCTCGCGCACTTGCGGGAAGTGCTTCCACGGCTCATGGGACAATTGGTCCAGTTGCGCCGCGCCCTCGGCGAAACGTGCGCCATCGAACGGGACTCGGCCGCGCAACATGCCGCCCAGCTCTTCATTGGTCTTGAGCATCTGCTTGAAAATCGTCTTGCGCTGGCCCAGGGGAGAATTGGGATCGACGCCGCCACAGGCGGACAACATCAGGCAGGCCAGCACGGCCATGGAAAATCGTTTTACAAACATCTTGGCCTCGGGGCAGGAAACGGCGGTTAGTATCCTCGGGTCATCGGTAAAGACCAATGCCCCTATCAACAATACGGGTTGTTCGAGCGCCTGACAGCGCCCGAATGGCTGCAAAGGAAATCTTCATGAACAGCCGCATCAAGCCCTGGCACAAAGGCCTGGCATTGACCCTACCGCTGATCGCACTGTTGGCCGGTTGTAACCGCGGCGAAAAGGTCGAAGAGCCTCAGACCCACGCCCTCGCCACCTATGTCAGCGCCCCCTGGGAGGCGCTGCCGGCGGTGTCCGATGCAGACCTGCTGGCCGGTTTCGGTTCCTGGCGCAGCGCGTGCACCCGGCTCAAGGCCGATGCGACCTGGGGTCCGACCTGTGCGGCAGCGGCCAACGTGCCGCAAACCCCACAGGATGTACGCAACTTCCTGAAACAGAACCTGGACGTCTATGGCCTGCGCTCGGGGGACAACAGCCCCAACGGCCTGATTACCGGCTATTACGAGCCGGTCTACCCCGGCAGCCTCACCCAGACCACCACGGCGAATATCCCGGTCTACGGTGTACCGGAGGACATGATCATCGTGTCGCTGGACAGCATCTACCCTGAGCTCAAGGGCAAACGCCTGCGCGGCCGCCTCGAAGGCCGGGTGCTCAAGCCGTACGACGACGCGGCCACCATCGAGACCAATGGCGTGAAGGCGCCGGTCATTGCCTGGCTGACCGATCCCATGAACCTCCAATTCCTGCAGATCCAGGGTTCGGGACGCATTCAACTGGCCGATGGCCGCCAACTGCGCATCGGCTATGCCGACCAGAACGGCCATCCCTACCGCCCCATCGGACGCTGGCTGGTCGAACAAGGCGAACTCAAGAAAGAAGACGTGACCATGGGCACCATCAGTGCCTGGGCCAAGGCCAACCCGAACCGCATTCCCGAATTGCTCGCCAGCAACCCCAGCTACGTGTTCTTCAACCGCAACCCCGACAGCAACGAAGGCCCACGAGGTTCGCTGAATGTACCTCTGACCGCCGGCTACAGCGTGGCGGTGGACCGCAAGGTGATTCCGCTGGGCAGCCTGTTGTGGTTATCCACCACTCGCCCCGACGGCAGCGCCTTGAACCGCCCCGTCGCCGCCCAGGACACTGGTGGTGCGATTACCGGCGAAGTGCGGGCGGACCTGTTCTGGGGCACGGGTGAAGCGGCAGGCCAACTGGCCGGGGACATGAAACAGCAGGGGCAGATCTGGATGCTCTGGCCCAAGGGCATGGTGTTGCCGCAAGTACCTCAGGTGGCGAATGCGGTGACCGCCAACCCTTGAGAAATGGATTGAGGGTACAGGCCCCATCGCGAGCAAGCTCGCTCCCACAGTCGATCGCCAGTGGACACATATCTTGTGTGCGGCTAGATCCAAGTGGGAGCGAGCTTGCTCGCGATAAGGCCAGTACAGACGCCGACGATTCAGCCGCCAGGCTCAAATCGAAACGAAGAAGAAACTCGCCACCAACCCTACCCCCACGAACCACACCAGCGAACGCAGAATCGCCCAGTCCGCCAGATAGCAAATGATGTAGAGCAGGCGGCTGGTGATGAACAGCACCGCCAGCACGTTGATGGTGACCAGTTCGGCGTTGCCGGCCAGGTGCGCGACGATCACGGCGGCGGCGAAAAACGGGCTGATTTCAAAGCTGTTCAGTTGCGCCGCGTAGGCACGCCGGGGAGCGCCTTCGAGCGAGTCCAGAAAATCCCGGGGGTCGTGATTATCCTGCAACCGGTATTTCCCACCGGCCTTGGCGATCCCGATACACAGGTAAGGCAGGAGAAAAGCAATCAACACACACCACAGGGCAACCGTCATACCGCACTTCCTTTTTGAGTTTTATAGAGAGTCGAGCGTCAGGCTTTCATCACCAGCATGCCAATCAGCACCAGCCCGCAGGCTAAGAGCCGCGGCAAGCCAAAAGGTTCTTTCAGGTAGCGCATGCCGAACAGCACCACCAGGATCACGCTGATTTCCCGCAACGCCGCCGCTTCGGCGATCGAGCCCAGTTGCATGGCCCACAGCACCAGAGCGTAGCTGAACAATACGCAGAATCCGACCGCCAACCCCAGCCGCCACTGCTCGTGCCAGAACCGCATGAACGCCGGCCGTTTGCTCACCAACGCCAGCACGGGGAAGGGCCAGGCGCTGAGCAGCGTGACCCAGACCAGGTAATCCAGCGGATGGGACCAACGCCGCAGGGCATGGCCGTCGATAAAGGTGTAGCAACCGATGCACAGGCCGATCAACGCCACCACCGGCAACATCGACCACGGCAGCCGATCGCCGCCACCGCCCTGCCACAACAGGCAAAGCATGCCGAACGGGATCAGCAAGATACCGATGACCTGCTGGGTCGTCAGCGCTTCACCGGCGAAAATAAACGTCAGGGCCAGCACCACCAGCGGCGACAGGCCACGCATCAGTGGATACACCAACCCCAGGTCACCGACCCGATAAGCCTGGATCAGCAAATAGCGGTACAACAGCTCGAACGCCGCCGAGGCCAGGATCCACGGCCAGATCTCCAACGGCGGCAATGCCACGAAACCCAGGGCCAACGCGACGAACAGCAAGGCGACGCTGTCCATGCACGCCACCACCAGCAAACGCTCGCCACTGAATTTGATCAGCGTATTCCACGCCGCATGCAACAGCGCCGCTACCAACACCAAGGCCGTCGCAAGCACGGCACGCTCCTTGTCTTCTCCCCGCCCCTACGATCAGCGGGCTCATGAATTGATTCGCGATCGTTTATACTTCAAGCCGATCACGCCGCACTCAGTTGCGCATAAGCCAATTCCAATAATTCTGCTGCTGCCAAGTTCACTAGAACCGGGCGCCGGCATGCGTATGCCTGATCCGGGCGTCAAGACTACAGACAGAGACCTTGCGCATGCCACTCGCCTTGCTTGCTTTGGCCGTTGCCGCTTTTGGCATCGGCACGACTGAATTCGTCATCATGGGGCTGTTGCCCGATGTCGCCCGGGACCTGGCCGTGAGCATTCCCCAGGCCGGGCTGCTGATCACCGGCTACGCCCTGGGCGTGGTGTTCGGTGCGCCGATCCTGGCGATCGGCACCGCCAACATGCCGCGCAAGGCCACGCTGTTGGGCATGACCCTGATGTTCATTCTCGGCAATGTGCTCTGCGCCCTGGCGCCGAACTACACCACGCTGATGGCTGCCCGGGTGATCACGGCGCTGTGCCACGGGGCGTTCTTCGGCATCGGCTCGGTGGTGGCCGCCGGGCTGGTGGCGCCGAACAAGCGGGCCCAGGCGATTGCCATGATGTTCACCGGCCTGACCCTGGCCAACGTGCTGGGCGTCCCGTTGGGCACGGCCCTGGGTCAATACGCCGGCTGGCGCTCGACTTTCTGGGCGGTCTCGATCATCGGCGTGATCGCGGCCATTGCCCAATGGGTCTGGCTGCCCAAGGAAATTCCCATGGACAAAGCCAACCTGGCCAGTGAGTTCAAGGTCCTGGGCAAGGCCAACGTGTTGCTCGCCCTGGGCATGAGCGTACTGGCCTCTACCAGTCTGTTCAGCGTATTCACCTACATCGCGCCGATCCTGCAGGACATCACCGGTGTCAGCCCCCACGGCATCACCGTCATGCTGCTGTTGTTCGGCGTCGGCCTGACGGCCGGCAGCTTCCTCGGTGGACGCCTGGCGGACCGGCGCCTGCTGCCTTCGCTCGTCGGCATGGCCCTGGCCGTGGTGCTGGTATTGGCCGCGTTCAGCCAGACCAGCCGGTCGGTGATCCCGGCGGCAATCACCCTGGTGCTGTGGGGCATCTTCGCCTTCGCCCTGTGCCCGATCCTGCAATTGCTGATCATCGACCAGGCCCACGAAGCACCGAACCTCGGCTCCACACTCAACCAGAGCGCATTCAACCTGGGCAACGCCGCCGGGGCCTGGATGGGTGGGTTGGTGGTGGCCAGCGGTGCCGACCTGGCGGATCTACCCTGGACCGGAGCAGCGGTCGGCGGCCTCACGGTATTGACCGCATTGTTCTTTATTCAGCGACAACGACGCTTGGCGGCAGTCGCTGTTTGAGGGCCTGAGAAATATGCCCTGCCCATGAGCGAATGGGCGACGCCTTCAGTAAGACTTAGCCCCCCAGCCATGCGAGCTGTTTTACCAGCCCTCCAGAAGCCTTGTTCCAGAGCGTTTCGCATTGACATCCGCCGGGTACTGCTTGTAGCCGGCGGATGTTTGTCCAATTGAGTCGCAACGAAATTAGCCTTCAGATCTTGCTTACAGTTCGGCCCCCTCCCTCCCGGGCACACGGAACGAACCAGAATGCTAGCAATCTCGCAATACACCCCCTCCCTTCACACGTTTGAAAACGCAGGCCAGCCCGCAAAGCAAGCCATCCCTGAACGCCCCCAACAATTGGCATGCGGCGCGACAGACCGGTCGATCACCCTCGTTCGAAATGAAGACGGTAGCGCTCAAGTCAGTATCAATCGGCCTCCCATCACAGAATTGGTGCTCAGTGGCGGTGGCGCCAAGGGGGTGGCGTATTCCGGCTTCGTCGATACGCTCGAAACCAACGGCATCATGGACAATATCAGAACGATTTCAGGCTCCTCTGCGGGGGCCATATCGGCAGCGTTGCTCGCCAGCGGCATGAATCATGCCGGCTTCGATAGGATTTCTGACGATATCCCTCTCATTTCCTTGCTCGACAGCACCAACGCTACTGTTCAAAAAATCCAGAACGGATTGTCGAAGCTGGGCGAGAAACTGGAAAAACTCCCGCTGGCGCAACTGTTGTGTGATTTGCTGCCACGCCTGGGTTCCAAAGGGATGCCACTGGAGAAACTGATCAGGGAGGAAGCTTGCACGTCGCTGTTGCAGCGTTGCAAAGAACACCCGGAGCCTCTTTCCGAAGACGCGCGACAAGCCGTTGCCAATGTGGAAAGGAACCAATACGTCACTTTTGCCGACCTGGCCGTCCTGAGCAAAGAGGTCCCGCAAATCAAATCCGTGGAAATCACCGGCACCGCCATGTTCGAGGAAGGCACGCAATTGGTGGTCTTCAGCGCGGACCTGACCCCCGATATGGACATTGCCGTGGCCGCGCATATCTCCGCATCGCTGCCGGTGGTGTTCAGCCAGCCGACCCTGCAAGGACAGCCGTTCCAAGCGGTGGGCACCACCACGGCATTTGCCGATGGCGGCATCCTGAACAACACACCGGTACCTGCCATCTACAACCCGGCCACCTCCATGAGCCCGATCCCGGACGGCGAGCCGTTGATTCTGGTATTCGAGGCTCAAGAGTCGGCCCAGGAAAGCCCGCGAGGCACGGGCATCTCGGCCCTGATCGATCGGGTGCTCAAGGCTCCCCACACAGCCAGCTCTGCATGGAATGCCGAACAACTGAAGCCCTTTGCCGACAAGACCGTCGTCGTGCCGCTGATAACCGATAAAGGCAATTACTCTGGCCTGGTGAGCGGAACGATCAACTTCAGCATGTCCAAGGAGACCAAGAACCATCTTCAGGAAG
Source organism: Pseudomonas sp. FW305-28 (assembly GCF_017351395.1). Lineage (NCBI taxonomy): Bacteria > Pseudomonadati > Pseudomonadota > Gammaproteobacteria > Pseudomonadales > Pseudomonadaceae > Pseudomonas > Pseudomonas sp. FW305-28. Next base: position 1,739 of record NZ_JACNDD010000120.1, on the reverse strand, counting down.
AACTGCGCAAGGCTGTTCAAACCCACGTGGACGAGCGCAACACCACGCAGCAGACCTTTTCGTTTGCCTCGGTCGAGGACGCCCTCCTGGCGTTGAGCGACAAGGACTTCGAGCCGCTGAGCATAGAACTGGAAGGCGACGAAGCCTGCGCCGAGGTAATCGCCTTCAGGCGCCACGCACTACTGGCGTTGACGCAATTGAAGGAAGCGATCCAGGCGGCCAACGAAACATCCTCCAAGCTTGAACCCACTTCACAAATGCAGAGCGCCATCTGGGCCCTCGACCAGCTTGCGGACCAGCCCGGCAAGCTGGATTGGTTGGCAAAACGCCTCAACCACGGCAATGACCCGGACTTCATGCAGTTCCTGCAGGCTGCCGCCGAATGGGACAGCGGCGCGACCGGCGCCATTTCCGAGGTGACCCGTCACGCCGTCGAGCAAATGCACCTGCACGACATTGGCACGCGCATCCATAACGTCGTGCAAAACGTGCTGAATCCCGCACGCTTTATCGGCGGCCAGCCCGATGCGAACATCAAGCTGATAAATGGGGTCATCCGGGACCTGCAGGACGTGCAAGATCCAAAGGCCTCCAAAAACTCACTGGAGCAGAAGATCGCGTTCAACAATTCACTCGAACGGGTCATCGCCAACTACAGGTCCCGCTACACGGGGATGCTCGATCCGGAGTCGACAACCCGCAAGACACTGCGCAACATGCAATTCAAATAACCGCCGCTCACGCCGGGAGCCAGGGATCAGGTTCCCGCCTACTCCGAATCGTTGCGCCGCGCAGGCTTATCTGGGCGTTTATCGTTGGGCAGGCCGACTTCGCTGCGGATCTGTGCATGGCTGATCAAAGCGAAGATGAAGCTACCGCCGACGATGTTGCCGGCCAGTGTCGGCCCGGCGAAGACCATCCAGAAGTCCTCCCAGGACAACTGGCCGGCGAACACCAGGTAGGACACTTCGGCCGAGCCGACGACGATGTGGGTGAAATCCCCCAGCGCCATGAGGTAGGTGATCAAAATGATGATCCACATCTTGGCGCTTTCCATGGACGGGATCATCCAGACCATGGTGGCGATCATCCAGCCGGAAATGATGCCCTTGGCGAACATCTGGCCGGTGTCGTTCTCCATGACCTTGCGGCCGATTTCCAGGAAAGCCTGGTCGGTGCGCGGGTCGAAAATCGGCAGGTGCAGCATCACGTAGGCCACCAGCAAGGTGCCGCACAGGTTGCCCACCAGCACCACCCCCCACAGCCGCAACAACCGACCGAAGTTGCCCAGCGTGGGTTTGCTCATGATCGGCAGCACGGCGGTCAGGGTGTTTTCGGTGAACAGTTGCTGGCGGGCCAAGATCACCGCGAGAAAGCCGGCGCAGTAACCGAAACTGGCGATCACCTTGAAGCCCTCGTGATCCGGCAACCGGGAGCTGAGCAAGCCCATCGCCATCAGCGACAGCCCCATGGTCAGTCCCGCCGCCAGCGCCGACCACCAGAGCGCGGCGATACTGCGCTCCAGCTCCAGATTGCCCTGGGTGCGGATGATTTCATGCAACACGGCCGCCCGCGGCGGCTGGTTACGGTCGACTTCGTGCTGCTCCTGGGCCGAAAGGTCAGGGGTCTTGCCGTCTTTGTGGGTGTCCATACAGCTCCTGAACCGGTGGCGTGATGTACCTACGACACGCGGCGTTCAGAGCTGTTCAGTGGCACCCCAAACACAAATGTGGGAGCGA
>NZ_JACNDD010000012.1:0-77671 GCF_017351395.1 Pseudomonas sp. FW305-28 | reverse complement strand
GTTTTTTAATGAGCGTGTCGCTTAGGCAGCAGCGGCAACGTTCAGGGCCTTTACGTGGCCATTCAAACGGCTCTTATGGCGAGCAGCCTTGTTCTTGTGGATGATGCCTTTATCGGCCATGCGGTCGATAACTGGCACAGCCAGAACGTAAGCAGCTTGAGCTTTTTCAGCGTCTTTTGCGTCGATGGCCTTGACTACGTTCTTGATGTAGGTACGGACCATGGAACGCAGGCTGGCGTTGTGGCTGCGACGCTTCTCAGCCTGTTTTGCACGTTTTTTGGCGGAAGGTGTGTTGGCCACCGTCGAGCTCCTCGAAAGACTTTTTGGGAAATAGCAAACAAAATAGGCCGCGAATCATGCCGATGAGTTGAAGTCTTGTCAAGGGCGGGTGACGCGTTCCGCTGAATGGCAGGTGCTGCGCACCGAAGGATTTCTTTCCGGCGTGCGACCTGTAAACTCGCGGGCTTTGGCTCTGCACTGTTTAGCGGCGCGGAGTATCGCACAAGTGGGCGCGTTGTTCGCCTGCTGTTTATCGACAGGCAAAAACTCTTTTCATGAATCTGCTCAAATCGTTGGCCGCCGTCAGCTCTATCACGATGCTCTCCCGCATCCTGGGGTTCGTTCGCGATACGCTGATCGCACGGATATTCGGCGCCGGGATGGCGACGGACGCCTTCTTCATCGCCTTCAAACTGCCCAACCTGTTGCGGCGGATCTTCGCCGAGGGGGCGTTCTCCCAGGCCTTCGTGCCGATCCTGGCGGAATATAAAAGCCAGAAAGGCGATGAGGCAACCCGCACATTCATTGCCTACGTCACCGGTCTGCTGACCTTGGTGCTGGCACTGGTCACAGCTGCCGGCATGCTCGCCGCGCCCTGGGTGATCTGGGCCACGGCGCCAGGCTTCACCGACACCCCGGAAAAATTCCAGCTCACCACAGACCTGCTGCGGGTGACCTTTCCTTATATATTGCTGATTTCCCTGTCGTCCCTGGCCGGGGCGATCCTCAACACCTGGAACCGTTTTTCCGTGCCGGCCTTTGTGCCGACCCTGCTCAACGTCAGCATGATCGTCTTCGCCGTGTTCCTGACGCCGTACTTCGACCCACCGGTGATGGCCCTGGGCTGGGCGGTGCTGGTGGGTGGCCTGGCGCAACTGCTCTATCAACTGCCGCACCTGAAAAAGATCGGCATGCTGGTGCTGCCGCGGCTGAACCTGCGCGACAGCGGCGTGTGGCGGGTGATGAAGCAGATGCTGCCGGCGATCCTCGGGGTGTCGGTGAGCCAGATTTCCCTGATCATCAACACCATCTTTGCCTCGTTCCTGGTGGCCGGCTCGGTGTCGTGGATGTACTACGCCGACCGCCTGATGGAGTTGCCGTCCGGCGTGCTGGGCGTGGCCCTGGGCACGATCCTGCTGCCCACCCTGGCCAAGACCTACGCCAGCCAGGACCGCCACGAATACTCGCGAATTCTCGATTGGGGCCTGCGCCTGTGCTTTGTGCTGGTGCTGCCGTGTTCCCTGGCACTGGGGATCCTGGCCGAGCCGTTGACCGTCTCGTTGTTCCAGTACGGCCAGTTCAATGCGTTCGACGCCTTGATGACCCAGCGTGCGCTGATCGCTTACTCGGTGGGCTTGCTCGGGATCATCGTGATCAAGGTGCTGGCACCAGGGTTCTACGCCCAGCAGAACATCCGCACACCGGTGAAGATCGCCATTTTCACCCTGGTGATGACCCAGTTGTTCAACCTGTTGCTGATCGGTCCGTTGGCTCATGCCGGCCTGGCCCTGGCGATCAGTGCCGGCGCTTGCCTCAACGCCGGGCTGCTGTTTTATCAACTGCGCAAGCAAAAGATGTATCAGCCACAGCCGGGCTGGGGCAAGTTCGGCCTCAAGCTGCTGGTGGCCGTGGCTGTGATGTCGGCGGTCCTGCTGGGGGCGATGCATTTCATGTCGGCCTGGGGCGAGGGGCAGATGCTCGCGCGTTTCCTGCGCCTGGGTGTGCTGGTGGTTGCCGGTGTGGTGGCGTATTTCGGCATGTTGCTGCTGATGGGGTTCCGTCTGCGCGACTTCAATCGCAAGGCCTTGAGCTGAGGGCGGGCCCTCGATAATCCCGGGCCGGGCAGTGGTTTTGTCGGTTCGATCACTTTGGGGTGCGGTGTTGCCTGTCGTCGGCCGCCGGGTGTGGTTATAATCGGCCACTTTATGAGCAAGAAGCGCGTTATGCAGCTGGTTCGAGGCCTCCACAACCTGCGCCCCCAGCATCGGGGCTGTGTCGCCACTATTGGCAACTTTGACGGTGTTCACCGTGGCCACCAGGCTATCCTGGCGCGACTGCGCGAGCGTGCGCTGGAGTTGGGCGTGCCCAGCTGCGTGGTGATTTTCGAGCCGCAGCCACGGGAGTTTTTCGCCCCGGACACCGCCCCGGCCCGTCTGGCCCGGTTGCGGGACAAACTGCAACTGCTGGCCGCCGAAGGTGTCGACCGGGTCCTGTGCCTGGCCTTCAACCAGCGCCTGAGCAAGCTCAGTGCCGCCGAATTCGTCGATACCATCCTGGTGGACGGTCTCGATGTGAAGCATCTGGAAGTCGGCGATGATTTCCGTTTCGGCTGTGATCGGTCTGGGGATTTCGATTACCTGCAACAGGCCGGTATCGTCCAGGGTTTCACCGTCGAAGCGGCGCAGACCGTCGAGATGGATGGCTTGCGCGTCAGCAGCACCCAGGTCCGCAATGCCCTGGCGGCGGCCGACTTCGAATTGGCCGAGCGCTTGCTCGGCCGGCCGTACCGGATTGCCGGGCGGATCCTGCACGGGCAGAAGCTGGCGCGCCAATTGGGCACGCCGACGGCCAACGTGCAGCTCAAGCGTCGTCGCGTGCCGCTGACCGGGGTGTTCCTGGTGAGTGTCGAGATCGACGGCAAGACCTGGCCCGGCGTCGCCAACATCGGCGTGCGCCCCACGGTCCAGGGCGATGGCAAGGCCCACCTTGAAGTACATGTTCTGGATTTTGCCGGCGATCTGTATGACCGGCGTTTGACGGTGGTTTTCCACCATAAGCTGCGTGAAGAGCAGCGTTTTGCCTCTCTGGAGGCGCTCAAGACGGCGATCCATGCAGATATCGCCGCCGCCCGTGCCCTTGTCGCAACCAGCGCCAATCGCTAATGAAGAGCCTTAAATGACCGACTATAAAGCCACGCTAAACCTTCCGGACACCGCCTTCCCAATGAAGGCCGGCCTGCCTCAGCGCGAACCACAGATTCTGCAGCGTTGGGACAGCATTGGCCTGTACGGAAAGTTGCGCGAAATTGGCAAGGATCGTCCGAAGTTCGTCCTGCACGACGGCCCTCCGTACGCCAACGGCACCATCCACATCGGTCACGCGTTGAACAAGATTCTCAAGGACATGATCATCCGCTCCAAGACCCTGTCGGGTTTTGATGCGCCGTATGTCCCGGGCTGGGACTGCCATGGCCTGCCGATCGAGCACAAGGTCGAAGTGACCCACGGCAAGAACCTGGGCGCGGACAAGACCCGCGAGCTGTGCCGTGCCTACGCCACCGAGCAGATCGAAGGGCAGAAGTCCGAATTCATTCGCCTCGGCGTGCTGGGCGACTTTGCCAACCCGTACAAGACCATGGACTTCAAGAACGAAGCCGGCGAAATCCGTGCCCTGGCGAAAATCGTCGAGGGTGGTTTCGTGTTCAAGGGCCTCAAGCCAGTGAACTGGTGCTTCGATTGCGGTTCGGCCCTGGCCGAGGCGGAAGTCGAGTACGAGAACAAGAAGTCCTCGACCATCGACGTCGCGTTCCCGATCGCCGATGAAGACAAGCTCGCCGCCGCGTTCGGCCTGGGCAAGCTGGCCAAGCCGGCGTCGATCGTGATCTGGACCACCACCCCGTGGACCATCCCGGCCAACCAGGCGCTGAACGTCCACCCGGAATTCACCTACGCCCTGGTCGACGTCGGCGACAAGTTGCTGGTGCTGGCCGAAGAGCTGGTCGAAGCCTGCCTGGCCCGCTACAACCTCGAAGGTTCGGTGGTCGCCACCGCCCCGGGTTCGGCGCTGGAACTGATCAATTTCCGTCATCCGTTCTATGACCGCCTGTCGCCGGTGTACCTGGCCGACTACGTGGAACTGGGCGCAGGCACCGGCGTGGTTCACTCCGCGCCAGCCTATGGCGTCGACGACTTCGTGACCTGCAAGAAGTACGGCATGGTCAACGACGACATCCTCAACCCGGTGCAGAGCAATGGCGTGTACGCGCCGTCGCTGGAGTTCTTCGGCGGCCAGTTCATCTGGAAAGCCAACCCGGCCATCGTCGACAAGTTGACCGAAGTCGGCGCGCTGCTGCACACCACCGTCATCGAACACAGCTACATGCACTGCTGGCGCCACAAGACCCCGTTGATCTACCGCGCCACCGCGCAGTGGTTCATCGGCATGGACAAGCAGCCCACCAGCGGCGACACCCTGCGCCAGCGTTCGCTCAAGGCCATCGAAGAGACCCAGTTCGTACCGGCCTGGGGCCAGGCGCGCCTGCACTCGATGATCGCCAATCGTCCGGACTGGTGCATCTCCCGCCAGCGCAACTGGGGCGTGCCGATCCCGTTCTTCCTGAACAAGGAAAGCGGCGAGTTGCACCCGCGCACCGTCGAACTGATGGAAGTCGTGGCCAAGCGTGTCGAAGCCGAAGGCATCGAAGCCTGGTTCAAGCTCGATGCCGCCGAGCTGTTGGGCGACGAAGCACCGCTGTACGACAAGATCAGCGACACCCTGGACGTCTGGTTCGACTCCGGCACCACCCATTGGCACGTGCTGCGCGGTTCGCACCCGATGGGCCACGAGAGCGGCCCGCGCGCCGACCTGTACCTGGAAGGCTCCGACCAGCACCGTGGCTGGTTCCACTCGTCGCTGCTGACCGGTTGCGCCATCGACAACCACGCGCCGTATCGCGAGCTGCTGACCCACGGCTTCACCGTCGACGAGTCCGGCCGCAAGATGTCCAAGTCCCTGGGCAACGTGATCGCGCCGCAAAAGGTCAACGACACCCTGGGCGCCGACATCATGCGCCTGTGGGTGGCCTCCACCGACTATTCCGGCGAGATGGCCGTTTCCGAGCAGATCCTGCAGCGCAGCGCGGACGCCTACCGGCGGATCCGTAACACCGCGCGCTTCCTGCTTTCCAACCTGACCGGCTTCAACCCGGCCACCGACCTGCTGCCGGCCGAAGAAATGCTCGCGCTGGACCGTTGGGCCGTGGACCGTACCCTGTTGCTGCAACGCGAATTGCAGGAGCACTACGGCGAATACCGCTTCTGGAACGTCTACTCCAAGATCCACAACTTCTGCGTGCAGGAACTCGGTGGTTTCTACCTCGACATCATCAAGGACCGCCAGTACACCACCGGCGCCAACAGCAAGGCCCGTCGTTCGTGCCAGACCGCGCTGTTCCACATCAGCGAGGCCCTGGTGCGCTGGATCGCGCCGATCCTGGCGTTCACCGCCGATGAGCTGTGGCAATACCTGCCGGGCGAGCGCAACGAGTCGGTGATGCTCAACACCTGGTACGAAGGCCTGACCGAACTGCCGCAAGGCTTCGAGCTGGACCGTGCGTATTGGGACCGCGTCATGGCGGTCAAGGCCGCGGTCAACAAGGAAATGGAGATCCAGCGGGCGGCCAAGGCCGTCGGCGGCAACCTGCAGGCCGAAGTCACCCTCTACGCCGAAGAGGCCCTGGGCGCCGACCTGGCCAGGTTGGGCAACGAACTGCGCTTCGTGCTGATCACCTCCACCGCCAGCGTTGCACCTTTCGTGCAGGCCCCGGCTGATGCGGTGACCACCGAAGTCAGCGGCCTGAAGCTGAAGATCGTCAAGTCGAACCACACCAAGTGCGCCCGCTGCTGGCACTGTCGCGAAGACGTCGGCGTGAACCCGGAGCATCCGGAAATCTGCGGTCGTTGCGTCGACAACATCAGCGGTGCTGGCGAGGTTCGCCACTATGCCTAATGTGGCGCCTGACGCAGCGAGCCGTTTCGGACGGCTGGGCTGGCTCTGGTTGAGCGTGCTGGTACTGGTCATCGACCAGGCCAGCAAGTTCTACTTTGAAAGCTCGTTGACCCTGTACCAGCAGATCGTGATCATCCCTGATTATTTCAGCTGGACCCTGGCCTACAACACCGGGGCGGCGTTCAGTTTCCTGGCCGACAGTTCCGGCTGGCAGCGCTGGCTGTTCGCCCTGATTGCCGTGGTGGTCAGTGCCGTGCTGGTGGTCTGGCTCAAGCGCCTGGGGCGCAATGAGACCTGGCTGGCCGTGGCGCTGGCCTTGGTGCTGGGTGGTGCGTTGGGCAATCTCTATGACCGCATCGCCCTGGGCCACGTTATCGATTTCATCCTGGTGCATTGGCAGAACCGCTGGTATTTCCCGGCGTTCAACTTTGCCGACAGTGCCATCAGCGTGGGCGCCGTGATGCTCGCCCTGGACATGTTCAAGAGCAAGAAAACCGGAGAAGCCGTCCATGACTGAGCAGCGTATCGCTCAAAACACCGAAGTGAAGCTTCACTTCGCCCTGCACCTGGAAAACGGCGACACCGTCGACAGCACCTTCGACAAGGCCCCGGCGGTGTTCAAGGTCGGTGATGGCAACCTGCTGCCAGGCTTCGAAGCGGCGATCCTCGGTTTCAAAGCCGGCGACAAGCGCACCGTGGTCGTGCCACCGGAAAACGCCTTTGGTCAGCCCAACCCGCAAAACGTGCAGACCATGCCACGCTCCCAGTTCCAGGACATGGAGCTGTCCGAGGGCCTGCTGGTGATCTTCAACGACGCGGCCAATACCGAGCTGCCGGGTGTGGTGAAGGCGTTCGATGACGCCCAGGTGACCGTGGACTTCAACCATCCGCTGGCGGGCAAGACCTTGAACTTCGAAGTGGAAATCCTCGACGTCAAGGCGGTTTAACATTTGACCGGCAGCTTCTGCTGCCACCCGATCCACTGTGGGAGCGAGCTTGCTCGCGATGACGGAGTCACTTTCAATACAGGGGTGACTGACCCGCCGCCATCGCGAGCAAGCTCGCTCCCACACGGGATTGCACTGATTCAATTTCTTGCGCGCAAGACACGAGGCACAGCATGCAAATCAAACTCGCCAACCCCCGTGGCTTCTGCGCCGGTGTGGACCGGGCGATCGAAATCGTCAACCGCGCCCTGGAAGTCTTCGGGCCGCCGATCTACGTGCGCCACGAAGTGGTCCACAACAAATTCGTCGTCGAAGACCTGCGCAGCCGCGGGGCCATTTTCGTCGAGGAACTGGACCAGGTGCCGGACGACGTCATCGTGATCTTCAGTGCCCACGGGGTTTCCCAGGCCGTGCGCAGCGAGGCCGCTGGCCGGGGCCTGAAGGTGTTCGACGCGACGTGCCCATTGGTGACCAAGGTGCACATCGAAGTGGCGCGCTACAGCCGTGACGGCCGCGAGTGCATCCTGATCGGCCATGAAGGCCACCCGGAAGTCGAAGGCACCATGGGCCAATACGATGCCAGCAACGGCGGTGCGATCTACCTGGTCGAAGACGAGGATGACGTTGCGGCCTTGCAGGTACGCAACCCCGATAGCCTGGCTTTCGTGACCCAGACGACCCTGTCCATGGACGACACCAGCCGGGTGATCGACGCCCTGCGCGCGCGTTTTCCGGCCATCGGCGGCCCGCGCAAGGATGACATCTGCTACGCCACCCAGAACCGTCAGGATGCGGTCAAGCAACTGGCCAACGAATGCGATGTGGTGCTGGTGGTCGGCAGCCCGAACAGTTCCAACTCCAACCGCTTGCGCGAGCTGGCCGAGCGCATGTCCACGCCCGCCTACCTGATCGACGGTGCCGAGGACATGCAACGCAGCTGGTTCGAGGGCATCGAGCGTATCGGCATCACCGCCGGTGCTTCCGCCCCGGAAGTCCTGGTGCGTGGCGTGATCCAGCAATTGCAGGCTTGGGGCGCCACCGGTGCCGATGAACTGGCCGGTCGCGAGGAGAACATCACGTTCTCGATGCCGAAAGAACTGCGCGTGCGCTCCCTGCTTTAAGTCCTTTTTCGCACAGCGCCTGTTTGGCTTCGACGCTTTCCAGGCGCACGCGACCGGAAGGCGCCAGTATCACTTGATGATGGCTGACCGGCCCGCGTTTGGCGCAGACATGCAGCGTGCCTGCCTGGAATGCGCCATTGGGATGCAGGGCTTCCCCTTGGCTGCCGAACCTCACCCGGCGTTTCACCGGCTGGTTGCCGACCACCCGGGCGCTGGCGCTGCGCTCCATCAGCACGGTCTTCTCCTTATCGTCCAGGGTGATGCGCCAGCCCCGGCCCCAATCGTTGTCTATCCCCCTGAGCACGACCGTCCGGTTGCGCGTGATGGCCTCGCTGCGCGCACTGCGTAACCCGCTGATCAGCAACTGCGCGGTGTCCTTGCGCTCGATGGACTCGATCAGTTCTTTGTAGCCCGCGTTGGCCCACGGCAGAACAATTGCGGCAATTGCCAGTCCCATGAGCAGTTCGATCAGGCTGAAGCCCTGTTGGTACATGACATCTCCTCCCTGGAGAATGTGAAGCGGTGCGATAGTGCAAGCTCTCAATGTGGCAGCAAGCATGCTGTGGCGAGGGAGCTTGCTCCCGCTGGGCTGCGCAGCGGCCCCAAAATAGCGGCCGCTACGCGCCCGAGCGGGAGCAGGCTCCCTCGCCACAGGCGGTGGTTTGTTCTAGCGTGTAGAGGCAGGTATAGCCGACGGCAACGGAGGGCACCGATGGATCTTCGTACAAAAGGTTTCACGCTGATCGAGGTGCTGGTGGCCCTTGGCGTGCTGCTGATCCTGATTACCATGGCGGTGCCGTCATTCACCGGCTCGCTGCAGAGTACCAAGGCTGACACTGAGGTTGACGACTTGCGCCGGGCGCTGAACTTTGCCCGGCTGGAGGCGATCGACCGTGGTATCACCACGCGCATCCGCCCCACGGCCGAGGGCAGCGTCTGGAGCGGCGAACTGACGGTGTATGACAGTACTGGCACGCCGGCCAATGTATTGCGGGTTGTTCCAGCGATGAGCAGTGGCGCGACTCTGACGCTAACCTCAGCAGTGAACAACATCGATTTCAACAACCTCGGCGGGTTATCGGCACCGGCCACGCCGGTGAGTTTCAATTATGTACGAGGGGCGCAGAGCAGGACGCTGAATGTCTGCCTTAATGGGAGAATCGTATTGGGTGGAAGTTGCGGATGAAGGATTGCAGTAAAAGGACACAGGAGGGCATGACGCTGATCGAAGTGCTGGTGGCGGTGCTGATTCTCGGTGTCGGCTTGCTGGGGGCGGCGATGATCCAGCTCAATGCGCTCAAGTACACCGACAGTTCGCGCATGACCAGCCAGGCCAGCTTCATTGCCTACGACCTGCTGGACCGCATTCGCGCCAACTCCGGCGCCGACTACACCGTCACACCGCCCAGCTCGCCGAACCTCAACGTGGCCCGGGACCAGGACCTCTACGATTTCAAGACCAACATCATCGCCTTCGGCGGCGCCACGGCCACCGGCACCATTGCCCTGAACCAGCGGGTCTACACCATCACCATTGCCTGGGACGACGCCCGGGCCGCCAACACCACCAACGCGGCGGAGGCGCGGCGCAGCTTCGTGCTGACCAGCCGGGTCGCTGTCGATCCGCCGGGGACGCCGCCATGAACAGGCGTTGCCGGGGATTCGGCCTGATTGAATTGATGATTGCCCTGGTGCTCAGCCTGATCGTCATCCTGGGCGTCGTGCAGATTTTCATCGCCGCCAAGAACACCTACATCAGCCAAAGTGCGGCGGCGGTGATACAGGAGGACGCCCGGTTCGTCCTGAGCAAAATGGTCCAGGAGATTCGCATGGTGGGCATGTTCGGTTGCCTGGGGACCATTACCGATGCTTCCACGGCCAATGATTTCAATGCCAGCCAGATCACCCCGATCCGCTGGGATAACGCCAACCGCAGATTGACCCTGGTGACCGCCGACGTAGGGAGTGGCGGTAGCACTCCGACCTGGACCGTCGTCTCCGATTGCCGCACCTCGGCGACGGCCTATACCAACGCACGGCTACCGGCGGCGGGGCAGTTGGCCTTCCCGATCCACCGACTGATCTACAGCTTCAACAACAACCAATTGCTGCTGGGCAGCGGCGCCGGCAACCCGACCTTGTCGGTGCTGGTGGACAATGTGCGGGCGTTCGACGTGACGTTCGGCGTGGCCGGCAGCGCGACGGACATCGCGGCGTCGAGCTATACCAGCAATCCGCCTGACCCGGCACTGATCCGCAGCGTGCGCTTGACCCTGACGCTTTTTGATCCGAGGAACGCAGTGCGCGAGCAGACCTTCAATGTGGTTGCCGCCTTGCGCAACCGGTTGCTATGAAGGAGATGACCTCGATGGGGCAGGTTCACCGCCAGCGGGGCATGGCATTGCTGGTCAGCCTGGTCTTCCTGTTGCTGCTGACGCTGATCGGTCTGTCATCGATGCAGAGCGCCACCCTCCAGGAAAAAATGACCAGCAGCGTCATGCAGCGCAACCAGTCGTTCCAGGTGGCCGAGGCGGCGCTGAGGGTGGGGGAGAGCGCGGTGCAGGTCGAGACCTATTCATTGCCGGTGTGTACCACCACGACCCAGTGCGCGCCGCCGGCGGAGTCGGCGACACTGACGGGAGCTGGGCGCAATTCGTCGTCGGGGGTGCTCTGGGTTGCCGCCGCCGGTGGGTTTTATGGTGTACAGAACATCGGCACGACGCTCACGGCGGTCAACGTGCCGGTCAATACGTCGGCGACGCTGTACCGGATCACGGCGGTGGCGGTGGTGGGGAATAACCAGCGCAGCGTGGTGGAGAGCATCTATGCCAAATATTAAGGCGCTTCGCGGCGGATGGCAGACGTTGTGGGGGGCGTTGCTCAGCCTTTACCTGACGGCGCCAGCCTATGCGTTCACGCCTTCGGATTCGCCGTTGCTGAGTGCGGCCGCCGTCACGCCGAACGTGATGCTGCTGATCGATGATTCGGGAAGCATGAACAACATTATCTGGGCGGCGGGGTTTGATCCCAGTGTCTCGCGGCCGGCGGTTCTCAATTGCAATTCCAGCAACAGCTGCTTCGGTGGAACAACTCTCGATCCAGACGATGGCAACGTCTTGCTGGCAAGTCTGTTCCGTGGTGGTTGCTCCAGTGGCTGGTATGGCTTTTACCGGGGCGTCCTGTCACGTGTCTGCCTGCGATTGCCAGACCCGGTGGGTGACGGCAACACGCGCTATACCACCAAATACCTGGCGTACCTGTTGACCCTCGCCAATGGCTCGAACCGGGACTTCACCACCGGCTCCATCCCCACCGATTACCGTATCAACGTGGCGCGGGACGTTTCCAACGACCTGGTCGCCAGCAACCGCGCCCTACGTATCGGCCTTGCTACCTTCAACCCGCCGAACAGCAGCAACTCCGGCCCCGGGGGATATATCGCGCGCGCCATCAGCGATCTGTCACCGGTCAGCGGCAGCGTGACCCAGACCCAAGCCAACAGCAACTACAGCGCGCTGATCAACGCCATCAACGGCCTGGGTGCGGTCGCCAATACCCCGTTGGCCGAGAGCTACTACGAGGTCACCCGCTACTTCAGGGGCATGGCGCCGTACCACAACAGCACGCCAGCTACCTACACCAGCCCGATCCAGTACCGTTGCCAGAAGAATTTCGGCGTGGTGATCACCGACGGCTTGCCCACCTATGACCGGACGTTCCCCACCAACGACCCGCTGGGCTTGGCCCGGTTGCCGAATTGGGATGGCATCAACAACGATGGCGCCGATCTCAATGGTGATGGCGAGGGCGACACGCTGTACCTGGACGACATTGCCAAGTTTGCCTTCGACATCGACATGCGCTCCACCGGCACCGACGCCACCGGCAAGAGCTGGAACGCCACGGATTTTCCCCGGCAATACCTCAATACCTATACCGTGGGTTTTACCGCCGCCAACCCGATGTTGTCAGACGCCGCCCGCTATGGTGCCGGCAAGTATTACCAGGCGACCGACAGCGAAGGCCTGAACTCGGCGTTGGCCTCTGCCCTGAGCGACATCACTTCCAAGGCTGGCTCCGGGGGCGGCGGCACCACCAACGCCGCCACCTTGTCGAGCACCTCCAGCTATTACCAGACCACGTATGACCCCAAGGACTGGCGCGGCACCATCCGGGCGTTTGGCTTTACCTCGGCGGGCACGGTCAACACGGCAGCGGTGCAATGGACCACCGATACCGCCATCGTGCCCGGCGCCACGGCACCGATCTATCAGTCCTGGAACACCGCGACCAACGTGCCGGTGACCCTGGCCTACGGCAACTTTTCGCCGGCCCAGCAAACCAGCCTCAGCCAGAACCTGCCCACGGGGATCACCGGCAATGACCTGGTGGAGTGGAGCAAGGGCGTCAACAAGACCGGCCTGAAGGTGCGCAGCGCGTTGCTGGGGGACATCATCAACTCGCCGCTGGTGCTGGCATCGCCCAATGACCAGACCGCTGCGGACCTGCTCAACGACACCAGCTATAGCGCCTACCTGGCGACCAAGGCGACGAACATGAGCACCAGCCTGGTGGTGAACGGCAACGATGGTTTTTTCAGTGTCATCAACAGTGCCAACGGCACCCGGCGTTACGCCTACATGCCTTCGAACGTGCTGCCCTCGTTGCAAGACATCGCCGACACCAACTACATCAACGGCGTGAGCCACAAGTTCCTGGTGGATGGACAGGTTGGTGTATTCGACGTGCAATCGGGGAGCGCCTGGAAGACCGTGGCCCTGGGCGGTACGGGGGCCGGCGGCAAGACGTTCTTTGCGGTGCAGCTGTTCGATGCGGCGGCGGGCAATGCGTTTCGGGCGCTGTGGGAAATCAGCGCGCCAACCGTTGCCAACACCGCCAACGCCTTCAATGACTTGGGCTATGCCTACGCACGCCCCGAAGTCGCGCGCCTGGCGGACGGTCGCTGGGCGGCGTTCATCGGCAACGGCTATGGCAGCAACAGCGGCGTGGCGGCGTTGTACGTCGTGGATATCCGTGACGGTTCGCTGATCCGCAAAATCGTCATCAACAGCAGTGAGACCGATAACGGACTGTCGTCGGTCAAGTTGCGGGTCAACTCCCAGAATGTGGTGCAAGCCGCGTACGGTGGCGACTTGAAGGGGCGGATGTGGAAATTCGACCTCAGCGGCACCTCGCCCACCGCGTGGGGCCTGGCGTTCGCCGGCCAGCCGTTGTTCACCGCCCCCGGCGGCGCGACCCAGCCGATCACCGTGCAGCCTCTGCTGGCAGACAATCCCCAGGGCGGCACCCAGGTTTTTTTCGGTACCGGTAAGTTCAACGAAGCGGCAGACAAGCTCAACAAGGATCTGCAAGCGTTCTATTCGATCTGGGACGCCGTTGGCGGCGGGGGGCAAATTACCGTCTCGAGCCTGCAGGCCCAGTCGATCACGGGGGTGTTTTCAGGCAGCACCGGGCAGTTCGTGACCACCAGCCAGACCGACGTGACGTACCCTGCGAAGAAGGGCTGGTACCTGCCTTTGGTGTACAACAATGTGCTGACCGGGGAGCGGGTCATCAACCCGGCCAACCTGGTGCTCGGGCGCGTGATCTTTACCACGGCCGCCGTAGACACCACCGACCCTTGCGCCAGCTTTGGTACCGGCAAACTGATCGAATTGGATGCATTCAACGGTAAGATGCTCAACTATGCGGTACTCGATACCAACAACGATGGTTCGCTCACCAGCCTCGATACGATTTCCGCCGGCGTGGTGTTCACCGGCGGTATTCCGACCCTGAGCGCCGTCGTCAGCGCCAATGGGGCCACCAATATGATCGTGAACGATTCCAGTGGCGGTATCACTGACCTGCTGGGCAAAACCGTCGGCGGCAGCCGCCGCATCATGTGGCGGCAAATACAATGAGGGCAAGGCATGCGCAGATCCAACCGGGGTTTCACCTTGATCGAAATCATGATCGTGATCGCGATCATCGGTATTGTGATCACCATCGGCTATCCGAGCCTGACCGAATACATGAAGAAGGGCCGACGCACTGAAATTACCGGGCTCTTATCCGAGCAGGCGCAGATTCTCGAGCGCTACTACTCGAAGAACAACGTCTACACCAATGCAACCGGGCTGAGCAGCGGCAACGATTTCTACACCATTACCCAGACGCTGGCGGACCAGAGTTTCACCCTGACCGCCGTACGCAAGAGCGGTTCGTCCATGGCCACGGACAAGTGCGGTGATTTCACCCTCAACAATACCGGCGTACGCAGCATGCTCAACGCCACTGCGGGGCTGACCACCAAGGATTGTTGGGGGCGCTGAGTTTCTTTCATCCGGGCGCGCTTTTGCGCCCTTTGTTTTAGTGAGTCGAATCAGAACATGACCAGGCAACAGCAAGTGGTGATCGTCGGTGGCGGAGTCATCGGCCTGCTGACGGCGTTCAATCTGGCGTCCGAAGGGCAACGTGTGGTGCTGCTGGACCGCTCCAGTGTCGGCCAGGAATCGTCCTGGGCCGGCGGCGGCATCGTTTCGCCGTTGTACCCGTGGCGCTACAGCCCGGCGGTCACGGCGCTGGCCCATTGGTCGCAGGATTTTTATCCACAGCTGGGTGAGCGTTTGTTCGCGGCCACCGGGATCGATCCTCAAGTGCACGTGACCGGGCTGTATTGGCTGGACCTGGACGACCAGGACGAAGCGCTGGCCTGGGCCGAGTGGGAAGGGCGCCCGCTGCGGGCTGTGGATATCTCCACGGTCCACGACGCCGTGCCGGTGCTGGGTGCGGGTTTTTCCCGGGCGATCTACATGGCTGGCGTGGCCAACGTGCGTAACCCTCGGCTGGTGAAATCCCTCAAGGCGGCGTTGCAGGCGTTGCCCAATGTCACGCTTCATGAGCATTGCGAGGTCAACGGGTTCATCCGCGATGGCGGGCGTGTCGTGGGGGTGGACAGTTCGGCGGGACCGATGCGTGGCGATCAGGTGGTGCTGGCGGCGGGGGCCTGGAGTGGTGAACTGCTCAAGACGCTAGGGCTGAAGTTGCCGGTCGAGCCGGTCAAGGGCCAGATGATTCTGTACAAATGCGCGTCGGACTTCTTGTCGAGTATGGTGCTGGCCAAGGGACGTTATGCGATCCCGCGGCGTGATGGGCACATTCTGGTTGGCAGTACGCTGGAGCGCGAAGGTTTCGACAAGACCCCTACCGAGGTTGCGTTGGAGAGCCTGAAGACTTCGGCGCAGCAACTGATTCCGGCGCTGGCGGGTGCAGAGGTGGTGGGGCATTGGGCCGGGTTGCGGCCTGGGTCGCCTGAAGGTATTCCCTATATCGGCGAGGTGCCGGGGGTTGCTGGGTTGTGGTTGAACTGTGGGCATTATCGTAATGGACTGGTGTTGGCGCCGGCGTCGTGTCAGTTGTTTACGGATCTGATGTTGGGGCGTGAGCCGGTGATCGATCCTGTGCCGTATGCGCCGGCTGGGCGCTTGTAAGGTCCGGCTTTGATACTGCACCTGTGCTCAGATCCAATTGTGGGAGCGAGCTTGCTCGCGATGGCGGCCTGATAGTCGGCGGGGATGTTGTTGACTGAGTGCATATCCCTTTTCGCGGTACGGCTGCTGGCGGTTCCGCTCTTACAGCGGGTTACTTTCGAAAAGCCGGAATGCCGGCCCAGGCGAAAGTAACCAAAGCGCTTTTGCCCCACCACTCGGTGCCTCGCCTGTGTTCGGCCAGCGTGGTTAACGGGGCGCCCCAGATCAAGATCAAAAGCGAGGTGGCCTGACAGCCGGCCTGGCTCTCCCGCTCGTACACCTGTCAGATCTGTGGGAGCAAAGCTTGCTCGCGAGGCGGCCTTATAGCCGACCTGGCTCTTCCGGTCCTAGTGCGATCCCATTGTGGGAGCGAGCTTGCTCGCGAAGACGGCGGTACATCCAACGCTGATGCAAGCTGATCCACCGCCATCGCGAGCAAGCTTTGCTCCCACAGGGATTTGCAGTGGCCGAAAATCTGTAGATCGTCACCGACCCAATGTGTGCGAGCTTGCTCGCGAAGGCGATGGCACATTCAACGCTGATGCAAGCTGATCCACTGCTATCGCGAGCAAGCTTTGCTCCCACAGGGATTTGCAGTGGCCGCAAATCTGTAGATCGTTCCCGATCCAGTGTGGGAGCGAGCTTGCTCGCGAAGGCGATGGCACAGTCGATGAATATGTTGAATGCTCCGGCCTCTTCGCGAGCAAGCCCGCTACCACAGGAGAAACGCGATCACCCAGAACCAGGTCGGCTATCAGGCCGCCTCGCGGTGGACGTTGATCTCGGAGCCCCGTTAACCACGATGGCCGAACGCAGGTATTGCGTAGTGGGCATCCCGGCATGGATGCCGGGATAGCCGCGCTGGGCCATGGATGGCCCTTCGCGGCGGGCCCACGGAGCAATGCCTGCGTTCGGGCATGCCGAGCCTAGGCGAGGCACCGAGTGGTGGGGCAAAAGCGCTTTGGTTACTTTCGCCTGGGCCGGCATTCCGGCTTTTCGAAAGTGACCCGCTGTAAGAGCGGAACCGTAAGTAGCCGTTACCGCAGAAACGGATATACACACCGCCCTCACAACCGACCAGGCTTTGTGGGAATGGTCGGAAAAAATCTCCGTAGTGGAAGGTATCGACACCGAATGCCTCCTCACCAACCTCAGCGAAACCCTGGCCTCCGCCAACGCAACGATCAGCGACCTGGCCTTCGAACTTGAAGGCTCGCGACGGCATGTTGCCTTGGGGGTACAGCAGTTGATTGAGCTGAGTGAATTACTGGCCAATCGTGTGCTGGACGAGCGGGTACCCGTGCCGGAGGGCTAGAGAGCTGTGGCGAGGGAGCTTGCTCCCGCTGGGTTGCGCAGCAGCCCCAAAAGCAGCGCCTCGATCACCTTGGTATATCAAGGTGTCAGGTTGGGGGCCGCTTCGCAGCCCAGCGGAGCAAGCGCCCTCGCCACAGGATAAGTAGGGGCTTGAGGACCGCGCTTTAATCCAGCCCCAACTTCTTCAACCGATACCGCATCGACCGAAACGACAGTTTCAACCGCTGCGCCGCCGCCGTGCGGTTCCAGCGGGTTTCCTCCAGGGCTTGGAGGATGAGTTTACGTTCGACGTCTTCGAGGTAGTCTTCCAGGTTGTCGACCTGCATCAAGTCGGGGTTGCCCGCCTCAGAGCTGGCATTGCCCTCGGCCAGGCGCAGGTCGTCGGCTTCGATCAGCTGTTGTTCGCACAGGGTGTAGGCCCGTTCGAGCATGTTCTCCAGTTCCCGCACATTGCCCGGGAAACGGTAGTTTTGGAGGGCTTCCAGGGCTTGTGGATGTAGCTTGGCCGCCGGGCTGCCGGTGCTGCTGGCCAGCCGCTGAAGCATGTGATTGGCCAGCGGTTCGATGTCTTCGCGGCGTTCGCGCAAGGGCGGGACGCGCAATTCGATGACATTCAGCCGGTAATACAGGTCCTGACGAAAACGCCCGGCGGCCACTTCGCCGTCCAGGTCCTTGTGGGTGGCGCAGAGGATTCGCACATCCACCACTTCTTCCTGCTGGCCGCCCACGGCGCGCACGGCCTTTTCCTGGATGGCTCGCAACAGCTTGACCTGCATCGCCAGGGGCAGGTCGGCCACTTCATCGAGGAACAAGGTCCCGCCATGGGCAGCCTGGAACAGTCCTGGCTTGTCTTCGATGGCGCCGCTGAAGCTGCCTTTGCGGTGGCCAAAGAACTCGCTTTCCATCAGTTCCGTGGGAATTGCCCCACAGTTGACCGGCACAAAGCTCTGGCTGGCGCGGGGGCCTTGTTCGTGGATCAGCCGGGCGACCAGTTCCTTGCCGCAGCCTGATTCTCCACTGATGTACACCGGGGCCTGGCTGCGGGCGAGCTTTTCGATCTGTTTGCGCACGTTGCGCATTGGCGGCGAGTCGCCCAGCAGGCAGCGCTCGATGGTGCTGGTCGGTGTGGCGCCCGGCTGCAGGCGCAGGGCGCTGGTGACCAGTTCCCGCAGCCGCCCCAGGTCGACCGGTTTGGTCAGGAAATCGAAAGCGCCGGCCTTGAGGGCGTCGATGGCGGTTTCCAGGCTGCCATAGGCGGTGATCATCGCCACGGGCAGCTGTGGATAACGTTGCTGGATGTGCTGCACCAGCTCCAGGCCGGTGCCATCGGGCAAGCGCATGTCGGTCAGGCACAGGTCAAAGGCATCCCCCGTCAGCAGGGCTTGGGCCTCGGCAAGGTTCTTGGCGCTGCGGGTGTCGAGTTTCATCCGGCCCAGGGTGATGTCCAGGAGTTCGCGGATGTCCGGTTCGTCATCGACGATCAGGATTCGTTGCCGTGAGCGATTATTCAAATCTGTTTCCGTCCGTGAGCAAAGGTGATGCGAAAGCAACCGCCGCCTTGGCGTGGTTTGAAGTCTAGGCGGGCTTGATTGCTTTCGCACAGCTCACGGGACAGATAGAGCCCAAGGCCGGTGCCCTGGCTACTGGTGGTAAAGAAGGGTTCGAACAAGTGCGCCTGCTGCTCGGGCGTTACACCGGGGCCGTTGTCGATGATGTCCAGTGTCGACAGCTGGCTGTGGGGGTCGATGAACAGTTTCAACCAGGCCTCGGCCTGTTCATGGACCATTGCGCTGTGGCGCCAGGCGTTGCGCAGCAGGTTGTCGAGTACCTGGGTGAGCTGGTCGGGGTCCATCAGCGTGGTGTAGTCCCCCGGGTCGATGCTCAGGTGCAATTGCTGGTGCTCGGCCATGCTTTCGCGAGCCTGCCGGACGAATGGGTCGAGCCAGGTGCGCAGGTCGAGGCGCTGGGGTGTGGTTTGTTGGCGGCGAGACAGCTGCAGAACGTTTTCAATGACGCGATTCATTCGTTGGGAGTGATCTTGAATAATCTGCGTCAGACGCCGATCCGCGTTGTTCAGTTCCTCGGATTCGCGCAGCAATTGCGCCGCGTGACTGATGGCGCCCAAGGGGTTGCGGATTTCATGGGCGATACCGGCGGTGAGGCGCCCGAGGGACGCGAGTTTCAACTGCTGGGCCTGCTGGGCAACCTGGGCCAGGTCTTCAAGGAACACGAGGATCTGCTGTTGATCGTGATGCCCCAGGGCGATGAAACTCGGTTGCAGGGTCAGGCCCGTGCCCGTAACGGTCAGGCTGGACGGGCGCAGGCTGGGGTTGTTTCGCCACAATTGCAGGCGTTCGACCAGGGCAGTGGAGTAATCGTCGAGCGGCTGGCCGACCAGATCGTGCATGCCCAGCAGGGTCAGCGCGCTCTCGTTGGCCAGTTGCACCCGACGCTCGCGGTCAAGCACCAGGATGCCGGTGCGCATGCGTTGCAGGATCAGGGCGTTGAGCGCTTCCAGGCCGATCACTTCGCTGGCCCGTTGCTCAGCCAGGGTTTCGCTGGCTTCCAAGCGTCGGGTCAGGCCTTGCACCAGCAGCGCGGCGGCAAAGCACAGTGCCCCGAGGGTGCCGGCCTGCAGATAACTGCTGGGACGGTTCGAGTCGCTCAAGCCAAGAAAGAGGCTCGAACCGACGATGCCGAGGGTGGCAACGGCCGCGATCAACAGGCCGATCCGGCCTCGCAGCAGCGTGTTGCCGATGGCCACCGAGACAATGAGCAGGTTGCCGATGGCACTGGGCACGCCGCCGGCTGCGAAAAACAGCCACGAAAGCAGCAGCACGTCGGTGAGGGCCAGGCCGAACAGCCGGGCAGGGCGACGCGTGTTCTCAAGGAACACCACCAGCAGGATGTTCAGCACCAGGTACAACCAACTGCCGCTGCGCAGCAGGTCGTCGTTGGCGAACTCCAGCAGGCGGTTGTCCATGTTGCTGGAGATCAGCAGCACCAGGGTGATGCCGATACTCAGGCGGTACAGGTGATAGAGGCGCAGCAGGCGCTGCGTCTGTTTGACGCGTGGGCTTGAGGCCTCAGCGCTCACGATTGCCCGGGCCTTGCTCGAGATGAGCCTGGCTGCAATACCATTGTTGTTCGAGGGCCAGCGCCCGGTCACGGGGCAGGTGTACGCCGCAGTGGGCGCAGCGCACCATGGGCGGTGCGTCCTGTTCCTGGGTGGCGCGCGATGCGCGGGGCCCGCTTTTCACCCCGCGAAAGATCCATATGGCGGCGGCAACGACAGCGAACAAGATCAATAAACGAAGCATGATAGGCGGCTTTCTGGCGAGTGATCAGGCAGTTTAGCCAAGGACTGGAACGGCGCACAGCGCAATAAAAGCCAGGCACAAAAAAGGGAGACCGCAGGGTCTCCCTTTTTTACTGATGCCTTGGCCTCAGTCGAACACGCCGAAGGTCATGTAGCTGAACCAGGAACGGTCGCTGGACTCGCTCTCGGGCTCTTCTTCCTCGATCACGTCGCCATTTTCGTCCTTGGGCTTGAGTTCGTTCGGGATGGCTTCCTTGGCATCCTGGAACTGACGCTGCACGTCCTGGTTGGCGCGGGTTTCGCCCGGCGGCAGCGGTGGACGGGACTCGATCAGGCCCAGGGTCGCCTTGCTCAGCCACGAACGGTTGTCGGCTTCGTCGACCCGTGGGGTGAACTGGCCATCGACCAGCGACGGGTGATCCGGGTAGTTCAGCTTGAGGGTTTCCAGGCTGGTGGCCGCCAGGTCGTCCAGGTGCAGGCGCTGGTAGGCTTCGGTCATCACCGCCAGGCCATCACCCACCGAAGGGGTTTCCTGGAAGTTTTCCACCACGTAGCGGCCACGGTTGGCGGCGGCGACGTAGGCCTGACGGGTCAGGTAGTAGTCGGCCACGTGGATTTCGTAGGAAGCCAGCAGGTTGCGCAGGTAGATCATGCGCTGCTTGGCGTCCGGCGAGTAGCGGCTGTTGGGGAAGCGGCTGGTCAGCTGGGCGAACTCGTTGTAGGAGTCGCGCGCGGCGCCCGGGTCACGCTTGGTCATGTCCAGCGGCAGGAAGCGCGCCAGCAGGCCGACGTCCTGGTCGAAGGAGGTCAGGCCCTTGAGGTAATAGGCGTAATCGACGTTCGGGTGCTGCGGGTGCAGACGAATGAAACGCTCGGCGGCGGATTTGGCGGCTTCCGGCTCGGCGTTCTTGTAGTTGGCGTAGATCAGCTCCAATTGGGCCTGATCGGCATAGCGCCCGAACGGATACCGCGACTCCAGCGCCTTCAGCTTGGCGGTGGCGCTGGTATAGCTGTTGTTATCCAGGTCGTTCTGCGCCTGTTGGTACAGTTCGACTTCGCTCAGGTTTTCGTCTACGACTTCCTTCGACGAGCAAGCAGCAGTCAATGCGAGGATGGCGATCAGCAGCAGGTGTTTCACTTGCATGGCGGCTTGCGTCCCTATGACGGCCGCTGTCTTGGGCGGGGCCGTCCTGTTATGATGAGCGCCCCGTTGAAAGCCTCGGGGCAAAAGACGCCGTATTTAACCACAAGCGCGCAGCCGAAACCAAAGGCTGTGCCGACGCCCAGTCCGAGCATGTCCGATAAAATAGAACTTCGCGCAGAGGTGCCGTCCGAATTGGGCGGCCAACGCCTCGATCAAGTCGCCGCACAACTCTTTGCCGAGCACTCTCGCTCGCGCCTTTCCGCCTGGATCAAGGACGGCCGCCTGACTGTGGATGGGGCGGTGATTCGTCCGCGCGACATCGTCCATGGCGGCGCTATCCTCGAACTGACTGCCGAGCAGGAGGCCCAGGGAGAATGGGTCGCCCAGGACATTGCCCTGGACATCGTCTATGAAGACGATGACATCCTGGTGATCAACAAGCCTGCGGGCCTGGTGGTGCACCCGGCGGCCGGTCATGCCGACGGCACGCTGCTCAACGCCTTGCTGCACCACGTACCGGACATCGTCAATGTGCCCCGTGCCGGCATCGTCCATCGCCTGGACAAGGACACCACCGGCCTGATGGTGGTGGCCAAGACCATCCAGGCGCAGACACAGCTGGTCACACAGCTGCAAAGCCGCAGTGTCAGCCGCATCTATGAATGCATCGTGATCGGGGTCGTCACCGCCGGTGGCAAGATCAACGCCCCGATCGGTCGTCACGGCCAGCAGCGCCAGCGCATGGCGGTGATGGAAGGTGGCAAGCAGGCGGTCAGCCACTATCGTGTGCTGGAGCGTTTCCGTTCCCACACCCACGTGCGGGTCAAGCTGGAAACCGGTCGTACCCACCAGATCCGTGTGCACATGGCCCACATCAACTTCCCGTTGGTGGGCGACCCGGCTTATGGCGGTCGTTTCCGCATTCCGCCAGCCGCCAGCCAGACCATGGTCGAATCGCTGAAGAATTTCCCCCGCCAGGCACTGCACGCGCGTTTCCTGGAGCTTGATCATCCGACGACCGGCAAACGCATGAGCTGGGAGTCGCCGTTGCCGGATGATTTCGTCTGGCTGCTGACGTTGCTCAAGCAGGACCGCGAGGCGTTCGTCGGATGAGTGCCTGGCTGACGCCCGACTGGCCCGCGCCGGCCCGGGTCAAGGCCTGCGTCACCACCCGCGAGGGCGGCGTCAGCCTGGCGCCGTTCGACAGCCTCAACCTGGGCGACCATGTGGGCGACGACCCCACGGCGGTCGCTGAAAACCGCCGTCGTCTCACCGATCAATTCGTCATCACCCCGGCCTGGCTGCAGCAGGTCCACGGCATTGCCGTGGTCGAGGCTGACCCGACCCAGGTGGCGACCGCCGATGCCAGTTGGACCGCCACGCCGGGTATCGCTTGCACGGCGATGACCGCCGATTGCCTGCCGGTGTTGTTCTGCAACCGTGCCGGCACCCGCGTCGCGGCGGCCCATGCCGGTTGGCGTGGGCTGGCGAACGGTGTGCTGGAAGCCACCCTCGACAGCCTTGCCGTGCCCGCGAATGAAATCCTGGCCTGGCTCGGCCCGGCCATCGGGCCGCAAGCGTTCGAAGTCGGGCCGGAAGTGCGTGAAGCCTTCATCGCGCAACTGCCTGAGGCGGTAAAAGCCTTTGCCGCGAGCCCCAATGCCGGCAAATTCCTCGCCGACATCTATCAGTTGGCCCGCTTGCGGCTGGCGGCGCGCGGTGTCACCGCGGTGTACGGTGGGGGCCTCTGCACCGTGAACGACCCGCGTTTCTTCTCCTACCGGCGCAACCCGCGCACCGGCCGCTTTGCCTCGCTGATCTGGATCGAACGCTAGACTTCCCTGATCTGCATCAAGGCTGCGCTGCTTGAAACTTCCAGAATCGACCACATCTATAAGGGTATCTGGCAGGTTTCTTCATTCAGGATGTGTTTAGGTCCGGCCTGCTCAAAAGGAAGGTGACCCATGCGTATTGATCGTTTAACCAGCAAATTACAATTGGCCCTGTCCGATGCCCAGTCCCTGGCCGTCGGCCTGGACCACCCCGGTATCGAACCGGCGCATTTGATGCAGGCCATGCTTGAACAGCAGGGCGGCTCCATCAAGCCCCTGTTGATGCAGGTCGGCTTTGACGTCAACAGCCTGCGCAAAGAACTGGCCAAGGAGCTCGACCAGTTACCCAAGATCCAGAATCCGACCGGTGACGTGAACATGTCCCAGGATCTGGCGCGACTGCTCAACCAGGCCGACCGCCTGGCCCAGCAGAAGGGCGATCAGTTCATTTCCAGCGAATTGGTGCTGCTCGCCGCCATGGACGAGAACAGCAAGCTCGGCAAGCTGCTGCTCGGCCAAGGGGTGAGCAAGAAAGCATTGGAAAATGCCATCAACAACTTGCGTGGCGGCGAAGCGGTCAACGACGCCAATCACGAGGAGTCACGCCAGGCGCTGGACAAATACACCGTCGACCTGACCAAGCGCGCCGAGGAAGGCAAGCTCGACCCGGTGATCGGTCGTGACGATGAAATCCGCCGCACGATCCAGGTGCTGCAACGCCGCACCAAGAACAACCCGGTGCTGATCGGTGAGCCAGGCGTGGGTAAAACCGCCATCGCCGAGGGCCTGGCCCAGCGCATTATCAACGGCGAAGTGCCGGACGGCCTCAAGGGCAAGCGCCTGTTGTCCCTGGACATGGGGGCCTTGATCGCCGGTGCCAAGTACCGTGGCGAGTTCGAAGAACGGCTCAAGGCTTTGCTCAATGAACTGTCCAAGCAGGAAGGGCAGATCATCCTGTTCATCGACGAACTGCACACCATGGTCGGTGCGGGCAAGGGCGAGGGTTCGATGGACGCCGGCAACATGCTCAAGCCTGCGTTGGCCCGGGGCGAGTTGCACTGCGTCGGCGCGACCACGCTCAACGAGTACCGCCAATATATAGAGAAGGATGCGGCGCTGGAGCGGCGCTTCCAGAAAGTGCTGGTGGAGGAACCGAGCGAAGAAGACACCATCGCCATCCTGCGCGGCCTTAAAGAGCGCTATGAAGTTCACCACAAGGTGGCGATCACCGACGGCGCGATCATCGCCGCGGCCAAGCTCAGCCACCGCTACATCACCGACCGTCAATTGCCGGACAAGGCCATCGACCTGATCGACGAGGCGGCCAGCCGCATCCGCATGGAGATCGACTCCAAGCCGGAAGTGCTGGATCGCCTGGAGCGGCGCCTGATCCAGCTCAAGGTCGAGTCCCAGGCCCTGAAGAAAGAAAGCGACGAAGCGGCGAAGAAACGTCTGGAAAGGTTGCAGGAAGAAATCGTTCGTCACGAACGCGAGTATTCCGACCTCGAGGAAATCTGGAACTCGGAGAAAGCCGAGGTCCAGGGCTCGGCGCAGATCCAGCAAAAGATCGAACAGTCTCGCCAGGAACTGGAAGCGGCTCGCCGCAAAGGCGACCTCAACCGCATGGCCGAGCTGCAGTACGGGGTGATCCCGGACCTGGAGCGCAGCCTGCAGATGGTCGACCAGCACGGCAAGAGCGAAAACCAGTTGCTGCGCAGCAAGGTCACCGAGGAAGAAATCGCCGAGGTGGTGTCCAAGTGGACCGGCATTCCGGTCTCGAAAATGCTCGAGGGCGAGCGCGACAAGCTGCTGAAGATGGAAAGCCTGCTGCACCAGCGCGTGATTGGCCAGGAAGAAGCGGTAGTGGCGGTCTCCAACGCTGTGCGCCGGTCCCGCGCCGGGTTGTCGGACCCTAATCGTCCAAGTGGCTCGTTCATGTTCCTCGGCCCGACCGGCGTCGGTAAAACCGAGCTGTGCAAGGCGCTGGCCGAGTTCCTCTTCGACACCGAAGAGGCCATGGTGCGCATCGACATGTCCGAGTTCATGGAGAAGCATTCCGTGGCACGGCTGATCGGTGCGCCACCGGGTTATGTCGGCTATGAAGAGGGTGGTTACCTGACCGAGGCTGTGCGTCGCAAGCCGTACTCGGTGATCCTGCTCGATGAGGTCGAGAAGGCGCACCCGGATGTGTTCAATATCCTGCTGCAAGTGCTGGAGGATGGTCGTCTGACCGACAGCCACGGACGTACGGTGGACTTCCGCAACACGGTGATCGTGATGACCTCCAACCTGGGCTCGACACAGATCCAGGAGTTGGTGGGCGACCGTGAGGCGCAGCGCGCAGCGGTGATGGATGCGATTTCTACCCACTTCCGCCCGGAATTCATCAACCGGGTCGACGAGGTGGTGATCTTCGAGCCGTTGGCCCGGGATCAGATTGCCGGCATTACCGAGATCCAATTGGGTCGTCTGCGCAGCCGTCTCACCGAGCGCGAGCTCAAGCTGCAATTGAGCGACGAGGCCTTGGACAAGTTGATTGCGGTGGGTTACGACCCGGTCTATGGCGCGCGGCCGCTCAAACGAGCGATCCAGCGCTGGATCGAAAACCCGCTGGCGCAGTTGATTCTGTCCGGTCGCTTCATGCCGGGCGAAACCGTGACCGGTACGGTGGAGAACGACGAAATCGTCTTCAACTGAAGGCCGGCTCTGCCGACGATGGAAATGGCCTTGCCTTGCAAGGCCATTTTTTTCATCAGGCCGTTGAACTCAAAGGAAAAGGCTTGTAAAGTGCGCCCCGCAGTACGTCACCCCAAGGGCGACTTCTCACTGAGAAGGAATCCAAAATAAGTTGCAAATCATTGTCTTGAAAGCAATTTAAGGGGTTGACAGAGGTTTTGAAGATTGTAGAATAGCGCGCCTCAGACACACGAACGCAGCGATGCGTAAGGGTAGAAGAGGTTGAAGCTAGCTTCAACGTTGTAGCTTGAAATATCAGTTCCGTGATAGCTCAGTCGGTAGAGCAAATGACTGTTAATCATTGGGTCCCAGGTTCGAGTCCTGGTCACGGAGCCATTTCAATCGGGGTATAGCGCAGTCCGGTAGCGCGCCTGCTTTGGGAGCAGGATGTCAGGAGTTCGAATCCCCTTACCCCGACCATATTTGGGTCGTTAGCTCAGTTGGTAGAGCAGTTGGCTTTTAACCAATTGGTCGTAGGTTCGAATCCCACACGACCCACCATTTTTGAAACCAGTTCGCTGGAATCGAATCTTAAGATCAGAGGCCAAAAGCGCTGATCGAGAAGGCGACTTGCGAAGGTCGCCTTTTTTTTACCGGGGTATAGCGCAGTCCGGTAGCGCGCCTGCTTTGGGAGCAGGATGTCAGGAGTTCGAATCCCCTTACCCCGACCATATTGAAAATCCTCGTATCGAAAGATACGGGGATTTTTTTTTGCCCGTAATAAAGTGGACTGACTTAAGTCGTCGTACGACCTGCCGATAACCCAGCGACAGGGGCGTGGCCCCATCTCAGGCCAACAATAAAAAAAGGCACCCCTTATGGTTCTTCGTCAGTTGAATATTGCCCCGCGTGCCGCGTTGGGTTTTGCCTTGATTGCCGTGTTGGTGGCGTTGCTCGGGGTATTCGCGCTGGGGCAGATGTCGAGCATCCGTGACAGTGAAGTCGCCGTGGAAACCCAATGGCTGCCCAGCATCCGTGGAGGTGATGAGATTCGCGAGTGGATGCTGCGTATCCGCACGATTTCCCTGCGCATGGCCCTGGACCAGGACCCGAAGAATATCCCGGTGTACCGCGGACAAATGGACACCCGTGACAAAGAACTGGGCGAAAAAATCGCGGCTTACGAAAAGCTTGTCGTGACGCCTGAAGGCAGGGCCCTTTACGACCAATTCAAGCAGACCTTTGCCGCTTACCGTACCGGTATCGCGCAATCCTTCACCCTGGCGGAGCAGGGGCGTCGGGACGAGCTGATCAAGCTGTTGCTGGTGGACATGAAGACCGTGGTGGATGGTTCCGGCAAGCAGCTCAACGATCTGGCGGAGTTGTTCTCCAAGCAGGTGTCCATCGAGAGCCAGAAGTCCCAGGAGCACTACACCAACTCCCGGATGATCGTCAGCCTGTTCGTGGTGCTCGCGGCCCTGGCCACGGTCGTGCTGGCCATGCTGCTCACCCGCAGTATCGTCAAACCCTTGGGCGAGGCGCTGAATGCCGCTGAGAGCGTGGCCCGAGGTGACCTGACCCGACCGATCGAGACCCATGGCAACGACGAAGTGAGCCGCTTGCTCAAGGCGCTGGCGACCATGCAGCAGAACCTGCGGGAAACCCTGCAGGGCATCAGCGGCTCGGCTGCACAGCTGGCCACCGCCGCTGATGAGCTGAACGCCGTCACGCTCGACAGCACCCACAGCCTGCAACAACAGAATAATGAAATTGAACAAGCTGCCACGGCGGTCACTGAAATGACCACGGCCGTGGAAGAGGTCGCGCGCAATGCGGTTTCCACCTCCGATGCCACGCGTCAGTCCAGTGAATCGGCGTCCCTGGGGCAGCAGCGGGTCAGCGACACAGTCGATGCCATCGGTGCCCTTGCCAGCGATGTGCAGGTGACGGGTGGCCTGGTGCAATCGTTGGCCAACCAATCGCAGGATATCGGCAAGGTGCTGGACGTGATCCGCGCCATCGCCGAGCAGACCAACCTGCTGGCCCTCAACGCCGCCATTGAAGCGGCCCGGGCGGGTGAGAGCGGACGTGGGTTTGCGGTGGTGGCGGACGAAGTCCGGGCGCTGGCTTATCGCACGCAGCAATCGACCCAGGAAATCGAGCAAATGGTCCAGGGCATGCGCAGCGGTGCCACCCAGGCACTCGATTCCATGCAGGCCAGTTCCAGTCGCGCCGCCAGCACCCTGGCCATGGCGGAGCGGGCAGGGGACGCGCTGCAGACCATCACGGCCTCGGTCAATGAAATCCACGAACGCAACCTGGTCATCGCCAGCGCCGCCGAAGAACAGGCGCAAGTGGCCCGCGAGGTGGATCGCAACCTGGTGAACATTCGTGATTTGTCGGTGCGCTCGGCCTCCGGTGCGGACCAGACCAGTGCCTCCAGCCATGAGTTGTCGCAACTGGCGAATTCGCTGCGCACGATGGTGCAGCGGTTTCAGGTTTGATTGAGGGTTAAGCACTGGCTGTGCCGCCCTCATCGCGAGCAAGCTCGCTCCCACAGGATGACCGCGATCAACTGTGGGAGCGAGCTTGCTCGCGATTGCGATGGATCATTCAGCCTCGATATTGCTGATCCAGCGCAATCGTCAGTCAGGCCTCAGTGCAACTTCAGCCTAGGTTCGGTCCCGCGCCCGATCTTGCTGCCCAGCATCAGCATGGCCGTGCGGAACATCCCGTACAGCGCCATCTGGTGCATGCGGTACAGCGAGACGTAGAACATCCGCGCCAACCAGCCTTCGAGCATTACGCTGCCGGTCAGGTTGCCCATCAGGTTGCCCACCGCCGAGAACCGTGACAGCGAAATCAGCGAGCCGTAGTCGGTGTATTTGTAGTCGGGCAGGGCCTTGCCTTCGATTCGCAGCTTCAGGGATTTGGCCAGCAGCGAGGCCTGCTGGTGCGCGGCCTGGGCGCGGGGCGGAACATTGCGATCACTGCCGGGTTGCGGGCAGGCGGCGCAATCGCCGAAGGCGAAGATGTTCTCGTCGCGGGTGGTTTGTAGCGTCGGCAGCACTTGCAACTGGTTGATCCGGTTGGTCTCCAGTCCGTCGATGTCCTTGAGGAAGTCCGGGGCGCGAATCCCGGCGGCCCAGACTTTCAGGCTCGCGTCGATCACCTGGCCGTCCGCGGTAATCAGGCTGTCGGCGGTCACCTGGCTGACGGCGGCGTTGGTCATGACGTTGACCCCGAGTTTCTCCAGGGTCTTGTGCACCGGCCCGCCGATACGCTCCGGCAGCGCTGGCAAGACCCGTGGACCCGCCTCGATCAGGGTGATGTGCATGTTCTCCGGCTTGATCCGGTCCAGGCCATAGGCGTGCAGTTCGTGAGCGGCATTATGCAGTTCGGCCGCGAGTTCGACACCGGTCGCACCGGCGCCGACGATGGCGACGCTGATGCGCTCGACAATATCGGTCTGTCCGGCGTGGGCACGCAGATAGTGGTGGAGCAATTGCTGATGGAAGCGCTCGGCCTGCTTGCGCGTGTCGAGGAACAGGCAGTGCTGCGCCGCGCCTTCGGTACCGAAGTCATTGGTGGTGCTGCCGACGGCAATCACCAGGCTGTCGTAGCCCAATTCCCGAGCCGGCAACAGTTCGACGCCCGCCTCGTCATAGGTAGCGGCCAGCTGGATTCTCTTGCGCTCCCGGTCCAGGCCGCTCATGCGCCCAAGCTGGAACTCGAAATGGTTCCATTTTGCCTGGGCAACGTAATTGAGTTCGTCTTCGGAAGAGTTCAGGGAGCCGGCAGCCACTTCATGCAGCAGGGGTTTCCAGATGTGGGTCAGGTTCGCGTCGACCAGCATCACACTGGCCGTGCCACGCTTGCCCAGAGTCTTACCCAGACGGGTAGCCAACTCCAGACCGCCGGCGCCGCCGCCAACGATGACAATACGATGAGTCATGGGGATATCTCGCAAGGCTAAAGGAATTCGGTACCGTTACCCGAGCGAGCGCCAAGCGGCTCATAGCGTCAGGTAACTGATCAGTCGGCTCAACAGGCCCAGGCCAATCGTGATGGCCAGTACCACCACCAGGAGCATCCACGGCCGGAAAGGCCGGCGCTCGACTCGGTGCTGGGACAGTTGCAGGTACTCTTCGACATGCTTCTGGTCATCTGGGTTCAGGCGGCTGGTCATAAAGGCCTCGTCAGGTAGACGTTGCGAAAGGTGAAGGCGTTACAGCGTCCGGCTAGCCGGCATTGAAAGCAGCGTAGCCGCTCGCCGGCACAGGTTCGACGCTCAGGCTGTCGTCCAGGCGAATGATTCCACTTTTTAACACCCGGGCGGTGATTCCGCCATGGCCGCGTACGGCCTGGAACGTACCTTCGCCGAGGTTGCGCTCCAATCGGGCGCAAGGCTGGCACCAGCCGGTGGTTTCGAAGATGGCTTGGCCGATGCGAAAGCGCCGGCCCTTGAGGCTGAACAGATTGATGCCGCTGACCACTATATTGCGTCGCAGCTCCTGTGGCAGCACCGGCTGGTCCTCGGGGCGGCCCATCAGCGAGCCGATCACGGCCAGGTGTTCCCATTGGATCAACGTCACTTGTCGCGCATTGCGTACACCGGGGCGGGCATGATCGCCGGTCAGTCCGGCTTCCAGGCGGGCCTCCACGGCGTCCAGTTCGATCATCGGCGCGTGACCCTGGGGGCGCACGCCAATCCAGCGTACGCGGCCCTGCTGCGGCACGGCGGCGATCAGTTCCTGCAATGGGCTCACAGGCTGATCCCGACGTCGAACACGATGCTGCGCCCCAGGTTGCCTCGCAAAAAATCCGGCGCGTCGGGGTGGGCGAACAGCACCCGGGCAAACGTCGGCCCCACCAGCGACAGCGAGCGCCAGCCCTGGCGCAGGTATTCGGTCGGCGGTGGAAAGTGACTGTTGAGGTCCAACACTTCGCGCTTGAGGCTGGCGAAGGCGATGATGTCCAGGTCGCCCAGGTCCATGCCGCGTTCGGTGTAGTTGTGGGCTTTCTTGCGCAGGGTCGGGGCCAGGCGCATCAGGAATTCATTGGCCGGGATTCGCCGGGGCTTGGCCTCGCGGCGCACCAGCTGGCTCAGGGAAAAGGCGCTGCGGCGACGTTGCAGTTCATCGCGCCATTCGTCATTGAGACGGCGGCCCTCGTCGAGCACGAAAAACACCTCGAAATTGGCATCCCGAAACAGCACGTCCGGTGGCTCGCCGGCCGGGGCGAACTCGTCGGCGCGATAAGGCACGTTCAGCCCTTGCAGCAGACGCTGGCAGACCCAACGCTCACGCTCCCATTTGCGGGCATTGGAGAGAAAGGCGTTGGCTTGCTCGGCCGCGATGGTCAGCAGGCGTAAATAATCGGAATCATCCATGAGCCCAAGCTTAGCGTTCAATTGCGACAAGCTGAAAGCGTTGCGTGGATTAATGGACGTTATGGGTGGGGGTGTAGACTGCTGGTTTGAAGTAACCCCTGTTTGAGACAAGGGCAAGCGAAAGGAGTAGTCCATGATCGGTGCTGAACTGCTATCACCGCAAACCCTGGCGGTCGGTTGGCTGGTTTATGTGCCGGTGTTGGCCTGGGCTGTGGCGCGGGCACCGTGGGTCGAGCTGTTCACGGACAGCCGTCGCCAGCATTTGCTGTTCGGCACGGTGCTGGCGTTGTTCATGCTGTGGCTGGTGCGACGGGATTTCGATACGGGTGTCTCGTATCATTTCATTGGCATGACTGCCGTGACGCTGCTGCTGGACTGGCCATTGGCGATCCTGGGTGGCCTGTGCGCGCAGATGGCGCTGGTGCTGCTGGGGCGTCAGGACATGGCGGCGGTCGGAGTCAACGGTGCGCTGCTGATCCTGCTGCCGGTGCTGATCACTGAATGTTGCGCAATCCTGGTGGAGCGCGCCCAGCCGCGTAACCTGTTTGTGTATATCTTCTGTTCGGGGTTCCTGGCTGCCGCGCTTTCGGCATTGGCCTGCCTGCTGCTGGGGCTCGGTTTGCTCTGGTACGACGGCCTGTTTGCCATGCCTTACTGGCTGGAGGACTTCATCGGCTACCTCTGGCTGATCATTTTTCCCGAAGCGTTCATCAACGGCATGGTGATCAGTGCGTTGGTGGTGTTCAGCCCCGAATGGCTGGAGACCTTCAACCGCACGCGCTACCTGTCGGCACCGTGGAACGATGATGACAAGCCTTGATTCACGTCAAGGCTGCCCCACCGCACGCCCTGCATGCTCTGGAAAACTTCCAGGAGTACAACCATGAGTGTTTATGAGTGGGCCAGGCAAGAGATCAGGCGTAGCCACGATGCCGCGATGGAGATCGGTTTCGACCCGGGCTTGAGCCTGCGGGCCTTGCTCAGCGCGATCGTGCAGCAGAGCAAGACAGTGCGCAGCGCTGAAGACCTGGCCGACGAGTTGAGTTTCCTGGCGGAAAACCTCGACGACGAACAGGACTACGGTTTCATGCGGCCTTAGTGATGTGAGCGAGGCTCGAAATCTTCGCTGAACAGCTCATCCTCGGCGTCGGGGCTGACCGGGATCTTGTGTTCTTCCGACGCCCAGGCGCCGAGGTCGATCAGTTTGCAGCGATCAGAACAGAACGGCCGGAATGTGCTCTGCGGGCTCCATTCCACAGGGGCACCACAGGTTGGGCAATCAACGGTTGGGGTTTGGCTCATGAGTGGCCTCCACGCAAAGTAAGGTAAAAGTGATGCAGGCGCTCGACCTCGCTGTGCAGCCAGGCGAGGTCGCGATCATTGACCACCACGTCGTCGGCATGGCTCAGGCGATCCTGGCGGCTGGACTGGGCCTTGAGGATCGCCTGGACCTGCTGTTCGCTGGTCTGGTCGCGCTGCAACGTACGTTCGATCTGCAGTTGTTCCGGCGCATCGATCACCAGGATCCGCTGGGTCATGGCGTACTGCCCTGACTCGATCAGCAGCGGCGACACCAGGATCGCGTAGGGCGATTGTGCCTGAGCCAGGTGATGGGCGATTTCCTCGGCGATCAGCGGATGCAGCAGTGCTTCGAGCCAGCGGCGTTCATCGGCATGCTCGAAAATCAGCTTGCGCAGCGCCGCCCGGTCCAGGGCACCGTCGGCCTGCAATACGCCAGGGCCGAAGTGCTCGGCGATTTTCGCCAGCGCCGGGCGCCCGGGTTCGACCACCCAGCGTGCCGCATGATCGGCGTCGATGACGTGCACACCCAGATCGATGAAATGCTGGGCCGCCGCGCTCTTGCCGCTGCCGATGCCACCGGTCAGGCCGAGAATCCAGGGTTTTTCCAGAGGGGTATTCATTAGAAACCGACAGACTGCCAATAGAAGTCGGTTATTTGACCACCCCAGAGCAAGGCAATCCAGCCGGCAATGGCCAGATAAGGTCCGAAGGGGATCTGCGTCGACCCGGGCGCATCACGCAAGCGCAGCACAATGACCCCGATAACGGCGCCCACCAGCGACGACAACAGCAGCGTCAGCGGCAGGACCTGCCAGCCGCCCCAGGCGCCCAGCATCGCCAGCAGCTTGAAATCCCCGTAGCCCATGCCTTCCTTGCCGGTGATCAGCTTGAACACCCAGAATACCGACCACAGCGCCAGGTAGCCGGCCACCGCGCCCCACATCGCCTGGTCCAGGGAAACGAACAGCCCGAAGCTGTTGACGATCAAGCCCAGCCACAACAACGGCAACACCAGGGTATCGGGCAGCAGTTGATGCTCGGCGTCGATCAGGCTCATGGCCAGCAGGCCCCAGGTCAACACCATCACCATCGCGGCGTGCCAGCCAAAGCCGAAATGCCAGGCGACGAACGCCGACAACGCGCCGCAGGCCACTTCGGTCAGGGGGTAACGCTTGCCGATGGGCGCGGCGCAGCTCGAACAGCGGCCACGCAGCATCAGGTAGCTCAACAGCGGGATGTTCTCCCAGGCGCGGATGCGATGGCCGCAATGTGGGCATTGGGAATGGGGCAGCATGAGGTTGTAGACCGGGCCCGGGGTTTCGGCCGGCAGGCCCAACAGGTCGTGGGCTTGCAGGCGCCATTCGCGGTTGAGCATCTTCGGCAGGCGCCACACCACCACGTTGAGGAAGCTGCCGACGATCAGGCCGAGCAATGCCGCAACAAGCACGAAAGCCACGGGATACAGCACGAGAAATTCGCTCAGGGGCATGTCAGATCGCAGAGCCGAGTTGAAAGATGGGCAGGTACATGGCGACCACCAGGCCACCGACGACGACCCCCAGGATCACCATGATGAAGGGTTCCATCAGGCTGGTGAGGTTGTCCACCAGATTGTCCACTTCGGCCTCATAAAAACTCGCCACTTTGTCGAGCATGTCGTCCAGCGCGCCGGATTCCTCGCCGATGGCGGTCATCTGGATGGCCAGGTTCGGAAAGATCCCCGACGCGCGCATGGAAAAATTCAACTGCATGCCAGTGGAGACGTCCTGGCGGATGCGCTGCACGGCGCGCTTGAACACCACGTTGCCGGTGGCGCCCGATACCGAGTCGAGGGCTTCGACCAGCGGCACGCCGGCGGCGAATGTCGTCGAGAGCGTGCGGGCGTAGCGGGCCACGGCGGACTTGTACATCAAGGCGCCTATCAGCGGTAGCTTGAGTAGCCACTTATCGCGCCAGTCACGAAAGCGCTCGGAACGCCTGAGGGCGTATTTCACGCCAAAAAATGTCCCCACAAGCCCGCCAAGCACCACCCACCACCAATCCTGCAAGAATTCCGACAGGCCGATGACCATCACCGTGAAAGCTGGCAACTGCGCTCCGAACCCGGAGAAGACCGATTCGAACTGCGGCACCACCTTGACCAGCAGGATGCCGGTGACCACCGCAGCGACGAGTATCACCGCCGTCGGGTAGGTCATGGCTTTCTTGATCTTGGCCTTGAGCGCTTCGCTCTTTTCCTTGTAGGTCGCGACCCGATCCAGCAGCGTATCCAGGGCACCGGCCTGTTCACCGGCATCCACCAGGTTGCAGTACAAATCGTCGAAGTACTGCGGGCATTTGCGCAGCGAGGCGGCGAAGCTGTTGCCGGCGGCGACTTCCTGTTTCACCTGGTCCACCAGCTTGCGCATGTTGGCGTTGTCGAAGCCTTCGCCGATGATGTCGAACGCCTGCAACAGCGGCACGCCAGCCTTGAGCATCGTTGCCATCTGGCGGGTGAAGAGGGCGATATCCAGCGGCTTGATGCGCTTGCCCTTGCTGAATATCGAGGTGGATTTCTTGCGCACCTTCTCCGGGTTGATGCCTTGTTTGCGCAGTTGTGCCTTGACCAGGGCCGGGCTCTGTCCCGTCAGTTCTCCGGTCATTTTCGCGCCTTTGCGGTCTTTGCCTTCCCACGTATAGACGTCGGTTTTTACTGCCTTGACCGCCATGCTCAATCCTTGGTGACCCGGTTGATTTCCTCGAGGCTGGTGACGCCCTGCATCACTTTGAGCAGCCCCGATGTGCGCAGGTCATTGAAGCCGTCCTTGCGCATTTGCAGATCGATTTCCAGCGAGTTGCCCTCGGCCATGATCAACCGTTGCAGCTCGGGCGTGTTCTTGACCACTTCGTAAACCCCCACGCGCCCTTTGTAACCGTGGTTGCACTGTTGGCAACCGACCGGCTCATAGATCATGAATGTGCCGATGCGTTCCCGGGGGAAACCTTCCTTGAGCAGGGTTTCCTCGGGAATCTCGATGGCTTTCTTGCAGTGGGCACAGAGCTTGCGCGCCAACCGTTGGGCGATGATCAGGTGCACGGCGGTGGCGATGTTGAACCCTGGAATGCCCATGTTCTGCAAGCGGATCAGGGTTTCGGCGGCGCTGTTGGTGTGCAGTGTGGAGAGCACCAGGTGGCCGGTCTGGGCGGCCTTGATGGCGATTTCGGCGGTTTCCAGGTCGCGGATCTCGCCGACCATGATCACGTCCGGGTCCTGGCGCAGGAATGAGCGCAGGGCCTGGGCGAAGTCCAGCCCCTGGCGCGGGTTCACGTTGACCTGGTTGATGCCTTCCATGTTGATCTCCACCGGGTCTTCGGCGGTGGAGATGTTGATGTCCACGGTATTGAGGATATTCAGCCCGGTGTACAGCGACACGGTCTTGCCCGAGCCGGTCGGGCCGGTGACCAGGATCAGCCCTTGTGGCTGTTTGAGGGCGGCCATGTACAGGTCTTTCTGATCCGGCTCGTAGCCCAGGGCATCGATGCCCATTTGCGCACTGGAGGGGTCGAGGATCCGGATCACCACTTTTTCGCCCCAGAGCGTCGGCAGGGTGTTGACCCGGAAGTCGATGGACTTGGTTTTCGACAGGCGCATTTTCAGCCGGCCGTCCTGGGGTTTGCGCCGTTCGGAAATATCGAGGCTGGCCATGACTTTCAGGCGGGCGGCGATACGGGTCGCCAGTTGGATCGGCGGCCGGGCCACTTCCCGCAGCATGCCGTCGGTGCGCACCCGCACCCGGTAGATTTTTTCGTAAGGCTCGAAGTGCAGGTCGGAAGAGCCGCCCTTGATCGCGTCCAGCAGCATCTTGTTGACGAAACGCACCACGGGCGCGTCGTCGGCGTCCTGGTTGCCGATGGAATCCTGCTTGGTGTCGTCGATCGATTCGATGTCCAGACCGTCCAGACCGTCCAGGTCGACATCGCCCATGCCTTCCAGGCCCGTGCTATTGGATTCGAAAAACTTTTCGATGGCGTCGCTGAGCTTGTCGTCTTCTACCAGGATGGCTTCGGTGGTCAGGCCGGTACTGAATTGAATGTCATTGATGGCTTGGTGATTGGTGGGGTCGGAGATGCCCACGAACAACTTGTTGCCGCGTCGCCACAGCGGCAGGACGTGATGTTGGCGCACCAGTTTTTCGCTGACCAGGCCCGTGGGTTGGGTGTCCTTGTCCAGGCTGTTGAGGTCCAGCAGGGCGACGCCGAAATGCTCCGAGGCGATCTCCGCGACCTGGCGGCTCTGGACCAGTTTGTTCTGCACCAGGTAGCTGACCAGGGGGATGCGACTGCGTTGGGCCTGTTGATACGCCTGTTGCGCACTTTGCTCGGTGAGCAGTTCAGCCAGCACCAATTGCTTGGTCAGGCCGCTGAGGGCGATGTCATTCATGGGGATTCCGGCGGCGGACAGTTCATGACTTATAGCCTAGTCAAGCATCGACGCCAAACCAGCGAGCCAGGGTGACAAAAAACGTCAGATAGTGCGGTTGTTGAGGTAGGACGTCGCCGTTGTGCGGGCTCAACCCCTTTATCGATGGCGCTTCAGGGTTGGCATGTGCCCTGCAATGGCTGTTTCAGGTCATGAGATTTCGACTCATGCACGGGAGATGTCTATGAATAAGCAAACGGGCTTTACGCTGATCGAGCTGCTGATCGTCGTGGCGATCATTGGCATTCTGGCGACCTTTGCGTTGCCGCAATATTCCAAATATCAGGCACGGGCCAAGGCTACGGCCGGGCTGGGGGAAATTTCTGCGTTGAAGGTACCGTACGAGGACATGATGAATCAGGGGACCAGCCCGACGGCGGCCAACATGAACATCACGACACCTACCAGCAACTGCGCAATCGCAGTCACGGGCACTGCCGCGGCAGGCACGGGGACCATCGTTTGTACCCTCTCGAATGCTCCTGCTGCCGTAGCGGGTAAGACAATCACCCTTAGTCGTGATGCCGCCGGCGTCTGGACATGCGCATCTAACGCTGCCAAGGAATTCCTGCCGGCTGGCTGCCCTGGCGTCTGATTTTCAGTATTGGGAGGGGGGCGCGTGCCCTCTCCACATAAATCCTCCGAAATTCATAAGCTTAGCAACCGCTCAAAACCCGCAAGTTGCATGTCCAGAATCAACGCTTCGTGCATTTTGCATGATCATGAAAAATACCGCTTCGCTTAACTTGCTGATTTATAAGAAATTTATAAATTTTTCAAAACTGGCACAGCCTTCGCACTACTCCTGTTAACCCTGCCGGGATGCACCTCCGGCAGTTTCTGAGAAAAACAGGAGTTACTCGTATGAAGAAGTTCGCTATCACTGCCGCCGCTGCTACCGCACTGACCCTGACCATGGCTAGCGCATTCGCCGAGACCACTCAAGCAACTCAGGCTCCTATGATGCTGGCCGCAGGCGAGGTGACAGAGGCCAAGGAAGCCACCTCCGATACCTGGATCACCACCAAAGTCAAAGCTGACCTGGTCACCGAAAAAGGCATTCCAGGTACCGACATCAAAGTCGAAACCAACAAAGGCGTTGTGTCGCTGTCGTCCACTGTTGCCGTGACCGACGCCCAGAAAACCACCGCCGTGGCAATCGCCAAGAAAATCAAAGGCGTCAAGGCCGTATCGGCTGACGGCCTGAAAGCCGAGTAAGGCTAAGACTTCTCGCCTGGACTGGGAGAGGGCACGGCAAGCGGGCTTAGTCATACGCTTGCCGTTGCTTTGGAGTTCATGCGAAAGGCCACAGGGACGTGGCCATTACAGGCCCCCGGCATTCGTGCCAGGGGCCTGTTCTATTCTGGGGAGAAAAAATGTGCGGTCCGGCCGGGGAAATCGAGTTGCCCTTATCGCGAGCAAGCTCGCTCCCACAGGGATCGAGTTCCTTCAGAAAAAGTGATCAAGCTGTTCCACAGGGATCGAGTTCTGCCAGAAGGAATGCGGTCAAATGTGGGAGCGAGCTTGCTCGCGATGGCGGCGGCACATTCACCGTCCCCGCTTGCTGGTGATCTGCACCAGCCGATTCCCCTCGAAGCGCAGGTACTGATACATGCCGCTGTTGGGCCCGTAGGTCCATTCCTCCACCGGGTATTCTTCCCGGCGATTGACACTGCGTTTGTAGCCCAGGTCATCCCGCGCCACAGGCTGCCCGCACTTTTGCAGCACTTCGCTGGAGCGGTCGCCGACGCTGATCAACTGGCTGCCGCAGCGCAGCGTATCGGCCGCCGACGCTTGGCCGG
Source organism: Pseudomonas sp. FW305-28 (assembly GCF_017351395.1). Classification (NCBI taxonomy): domain Bacteria; kingdom Pseudomonadati; phylum Pseudomonadota; class Gammaproteobacteria; order Pseudomonadales; family Pseudomonadaceae; genus Pseudomonas; species Pseudomonas sp. FW305-28. Next base: position 38,825 of record NZ_JACNDD010000012.1, on the reverse strand, counting down.
CGGCGAGCAATAGACCCAGGCTGAGCCCGTACACACACTTCATGTCATTCAGCATCCAGGTGCAGAGGAGTGATTACGCGACCGTCGCTTTCGGCCTGGCCGAGGCTGGCGTCGATGAAATACACGCGGTCGTCGGCCAATTGGCCTTTGTCCACCAGGAAGTCCTTGATGCTGCTGGCCCGTTCCTGCCCCAGTTGACGCAATAGCACGTCGCTGCCGCTCCAGAACTTGATCACGCTTTCGCGCAGTTTCTCGATGCGCGCCTTTTTATCCAGTTGCGTCCATTCGGCAGGCGGTTGAGTCTTGAGGCGCGTGCGGTAGATGCCTTCGAGCAGGGGGGGCTTTTCATCCTCGGGCACCTGTATCAGCGAGGCCTGGGCCGGTACTTTGTCGCCCCGGCGTTGCAGCATCTTGTAGTAGTTGTACTGGTATTCGCGTTCCAGGCGCTGGGCGGCGAGCAATGGACCGTCGCTGCTTTCGGCGGCGGTGCCTTCGATCTCCAGGCGCAGCTCCGGTCGTTTGCCCAGGGCTTCGGAGAGTTTGAGCAGCGTGCTTTCGTTGTCCTTGCTCAGGTCGCTGGAGCCTGGCGCAAACGCCACGCTGCCCAGGTCTTCCGAGCCGCCCCCGGCCACCAGCCCGCCGATGAGCTTGAAGGGCGCCTGGGCCGCGCGGACCACCAGGTTGCGCAGGGTCTGCCAGACGATCGGCATGACACTGAACTGCGGGTCGTTGAGGTTGCCGCTGACTGGCAGTTCGATGGAAATCCTGCCCTCGGAGTCCTTGAGCAAGGCGACGGCCAGCTTCAGCGGCAGGCTGACGGCGTCCGGGCTGTCGACTTTTTCTCCCAGCTGCAATTGTTCGACCACCACCTTGTTCTCCGCCTGGAGCTGGCCCTTGGTGATTCGGTAATGCAGGTCGAGATTGAGCCGGCCCTTGCGGATGCGATAGCCGGCGAACTTGCCGGAGTAGGGCGTCAGGGTCGTCAGCTCGACCCGTTTGAAACTGGTGGCGATGTCGAGGCTGGCCATCGGATCGAAGGGGTTTACCGCCCCTTTGATGGTGACCGGTGCGTAACGGTCGACCTTGCCCTTGACGTCCACGCTGGCCGGTTGGGCCTGGCGGCTGTCGATGGTGCCGATCTGGCCATTGAGCTGTTGGATGGCCGTGGCGAAATTGGGCGTCAGGCTGAAGTCGGCGAAGTTGGCCGAACCGTCGTTGATGGCGATGCCGCCGATGTGGATGCCCAGCGGTTTTTCCTGGGACTTCGGTTTTGTCGCGGTGCTCTTCGTGCCGCTGTCGGCCGGTTGCGGGATCAGCAGGTCATCGACGTTGGTGGTGCGGTCGTCGTTGATCATGAAGCGCGCGTAAGGCTGGAACAGGTTGACCTTGTCGATGGACAGGCTGTCACCGTGCTGATAGTTCAGGCCTTCGAGGATCAGTTTCTGCCATTTGAGGAAATCACGGGTCTTGAGGGTGTCGAGGGTGTGCAACTGCTCGACCTGGGCGCGGCCGGTGACGGCGAATGCCAGTGGCTCGGTGCTCTTGAGGTCGACCGCCAGGTCACTGCCGAGCATCCCGGAGCGCAGCTCCAGGCGAATGAACGGGTTGATATACGACTGGGCGACGCGCAGGTCGATGTCCTGGGTCTTGACCTTGAGCCTGGCGCTGATCGGGTTCAGGTTGACCTCGCCATCGGCCAGGATCTTGCCCTGTTTGCCCAACCCGGTGTCCAGCTTGAGGGTAAAGGGCGAGCCGTTGAGGGTGTCGTAGTTCTGCAGGTCGAGGTTCAGCGGGCCGACCTCCAGGGCCACGGCGGGCTGCGCCTGGCGGTCGGCCAGATGCACCTGGTAGTCGCGCAGTTGCACGTCCTTCAAGATCACTTGCCACGGTTTGCTGGGCGGTGTCGGTTCAGGTTTTGGCGAGTCGGCCGCCGCCGGGGCGGATGCCGGTTCCGCCTTGACCTGCGGTTTGGCTGGCTGGCTGGCGAAGAGCTTCTGCCAGTCCAGTTGCCCGTCCGCCTCGCGAGCGGCCCAGGTTTCCAGCTTCTGGCTGCGGATCTTGCCGACCACCACTTGCTGCTTGGCCAGGTCCACCGTGGTTTCGCTCACGTCCAGGCGTTCGAGTTTCACCAGTGGGCGGCCATCGGGGGCCTTGATGGCAAAGGGCGCGACGCTGAGCGCGACGTTGTTGAGCAGCAGTTCGGTGCCCTTGGCCAGGTTGAGCTTGTAGTCGGTGCTGAGGTTCAGGACACCGTTTTCCAGCACCAGCGGTACGGCGTCGCGCACATAGGGCCACCAGGCTTTCATCTGGCCGCCAGTGACTTTGAGCGTGCCTTGGGAGGCAATCGGTGTGAGACTGAAATTACCGGTCCAGTCGACCTGTCCGCCTTCGGGACCAGCGGCCACCAGGGTCATGTCGGCATTGTCGTCGGGCAGGGTGCTGAGGTTCTTCAGCTCGAAATCGAGGGTGTCGTAGAGAAACTCGATGGGCTCACTGGGCCGCAGGTCCTGGAAATGCACGTAGCCGCCGGCCAACTTGATTCGATCGACCCGCAGGGGGAACGGCTTGGCCTCGGGATCGGCGGGCGTCGGCTCGCTGGCCGGCAGCTTGAACAGGCCCAGCAGGTTCAACTGGCCGTCCTTGGCGAACACCACTTCGGTCTTGGGCTTGTCCATCTCGATGTCGACCAGGTGCAGGGCGCCAGACCACAAGCTGTCGAGTTGCAAATTGGCGTACAGCCGTTCGAAGCCGAGCTGCTCCTTGCCTGGCTCGCCGATATTCAGGCCCCAGAGGGTGACTTCAAGGCTGAAGGGATTGAGTTCCACACGCTGGATCTGCGCCGGCACTGTCGCATGGGCGGCCAATTGCTGGTTGGCGATGCGCAAGGCGATGCCTGGCAAAATCAGAAAACCCAACAGGCTGTAGAGGGCCAGTGCGGTCAACAGGGCGCCGAAAGCGCGAATCAATCCTTTGGGCATGTGCGGCTTCATCTAGTGTGAATTCGGAGTGCCTTGGAGTATGGCATGCGTTTACGGTTCCGAAGCCACTGTGATTTATGAGAATTGTCTGGTTTTCTCGGTGAAAATTCCGACACGGGCCTAGAACTGGAGGATCAACGTCTTGAGCGGTGGCTGCCGGTCCAGGGAAGGGAAATCGCTGCCGGGCGTCAGCACGCTCCACTCGCGCACCGGGCGGCCGGCTTTTTCCGCGCAACGCAAGACCTGATCGCGCCAGTCGTCCATGGACACTTTTGCCAGGTTGTTGCAGCAGATCAGCACGCCGTTGTCGGCGGTGGTGAGCAATGCCGGCTTCAGCAGGCTTTGGTAGTCGCGCAACAGGTCGACGGTGCCGAACGCGCTTTTGGCCCAGGCCGGTGGATCGAGCAGCACCAGGTCGTACTGGCGTTGTTCCAGGCGCACGTAGCTGGGCAGTTTTTGCCCACGGCGCTGGCTGATGGGCAGGCCGGCCAGTTGGCGAATCGCCGGGAAGTAATCCGACTGCACGAACGCCATCGGCGGCAAATCTGGGTTGAGCAGGCCGTTTTCGCGACCCACCGCCAGGTTGCCTTCGGCGAAGTCCAGGTTGCACACCTCCCGCGCGCCACCGGCCGCTGCGCTCAGGCCGACGCCGCAGGTGTAGGCGAACAGGTTCAACACGCTTTTGCCGCGGCTGTGTGCCTTGACCCAGCCCCGGGCGTTGCGCAGGTCGAGAAACAGCAGTGGATCCTGCCCGGCATGGCGGCCGCGAACGCGATAATTCAAGCCCCATTCATGCCCGACCAGGTCTTGCAGGGCGGCTTCGTCAGCCTGATAGACCGTGTCCTGGCGGTCGACGCGCGAATTGCCCCGGGCGCGGTCGTTGTAGACCAACAGGGTTTCCAGGCCCAGCCGTTCGTTGACGATACCGTGCAGTTGCAGCAGGTCGTCCCGCTCCAGTGACTGATGGAAGCTCTGCACCAGCAGTTGCGGGCCGTAGCGGTCGAGGGTCAGGCCGGGCGCGCCTTCCTGGCTGCCGTGGAACAGGCGATAGCAGTCGGTGCCTTGCTGATGCAGTTGGCCGAGCAGCTCCTGACGCTGGTCGAGGGCGGCGCGCAGCGCCTGATTCAAGGAAGACATGCCGGGCGCGCCTTAGAGAAATGAGGCGCGGGAGTTTAGCAGTTATGGCTGGCGTGGTCCCTGTGGGAGCGAGCTTGCTCGCGATGGTGGTCTTGCATTCAACATCGATGCAGACTGACAGGGCCCCATCGCGAGCAAGCTCGCTCCCACAGGAAACATCAGCGATTCAGGCGCTTGTCGATCAGCCCCTCCACCACGCTCGGATCGGCCAGGGTCGAGGTGTCGCCGAGGCTGTCGAGTTCGTTGCAGGCGATCTTGCGCAGGATGCGCCGCATGATCTTGCCCGAACGGGTCTTGGGCAGCGCGGGCGCCCACTGGATCAGTTCCGGCTTGGCGAAGCTGCCGATTTCCTTGCTGACGTGGGCCAGCAATTCCTTCTTCAACTCGTCATTGGCCTCCACACCGTTCATCGGCGTGACAAAGGCATAGATACCCTGGCCCTTGAGGTCGTGGGGATAGCCGACAACGGCCGCTTCGGCGATGTTGTCGTGCAGCACCAGGGCGCTCTCCACCTCGGCGGTGCCGATGCGATGCCCGGAGACGTTGATTACATCGTCGATGCGCCCGGTGATCCAGTAATCGCCGTCTTCGTCGCGGCGCGCGCCGTCGCCGGTGAAGTAATAGCCGGGGTAGGGCTTGAAGTATGTGTCCACCATGCGTTGGTGGTCGCCATAAACACTGCGAATCTGCCCAGGCCAACTGGATTTGATCGCCAGTACACCGCTGCCGGCGCCGCTGATTTCCTTGCCCACCTCATCCAGCAAGACCGGTTGTACACCGAACATCGGCCGGGTGGCGCAGCCCGGTTTGAGCCGTGGGGCACTGACCAACGGGCTGAGCATGATGCCGCCGGTTTCGGTCTGCCACCAGGTATCGACAATCGGGCAGCGCTGTTCGCCTACCACGTTGAAATACCATTCCCACGCCTCCGGGTTGATCGGCTCACCGACGCTGCCGAGCAATCGCAGGCTTTTGCGGGACGTTTCCTGCAACGGTCCGGCCCCTTCGCGCATCAACGCGCGCAGGGCGGTCGGTGCGGTGTAGAAGATGTTGACCTGATGCTTGTCGATCACCTGCCAGAAGCGCGAACTGCTGGGGTGGCTCGGCACGCCCTCGAAGATCAGCGTGGTGGCGCCGTTGGCCAGCGGGCCGTAGACGATGTAGCTATGGCCGGTGACCCAACCGACGTCGGCGGTGCACCAGAACACTTCGTTGTCGCGGTAGTCCAGCACGTACTTGAACGTCATCGCCGCTTGCAGCAGGTAACCGCCCGTGGTGTGCAGCACGCCCTTGGGTTTGCCGGTACTGCCGGAGGTGTAGAGGATGAACAGCGGGTCTTCGGCGTCCATCGGTTCGGGTGGACAGTCGTCGCTCATGTCGTGCATGGCCTGGTGATACCAGAGGTCACGGCCTTCAACCCAGCCCACCTCACCCTGGGTGCGCTCGACTACCAGCACGGTGCTGACGTTCGGGCAGCTTTCCAGGGCCTTGTCGACGTTGCGCTTGAGCGGTATGAAGCGCCCGCCACGCACGCCTTCGTCAGCCGTGATCACGGTGCGGCAATCGGCATCGAGAATCCGGTCGCGCAGGGAGTCCGGCGAGAAACCGCCGAACACCACCGAATGCACCGCGCCGATGCGGGTGCAGGCGAGCATGGCGTAGGCGGCCTCGGGAATCATCGGCATGTAGATGCAGACCCGGTCGCCTTTCTTCACGCCGCGGCTTTTCAGCACGTTGGCCAGGCGGCACACATGGTTGTGCAGTTTCTTGTAGGTGATTTGCGCCGATTCGGCGGGGTTGTCGCCTTCCCAGATGATCGCGACCTGTTCGCCACGAGTGTCCAGGTGACGGTCGATGCAATTGGCGCTGACGTTCAGCTTGCCGCCGGCGAACCAGGTCGCGTCGCCGTTCTTGAGGTCATAGCGCTGGACGGTTTGCCAGGGCGTCATCCAGTCGAGAAAGCGTGTGGCCTGCTCGGCCCAGAAGGCGCTGGGGTGTTCGATGGATTCTTTGTAGAGCCGCTTGTACTCGTCCTGACTCAGTTGCGCAGCCCGGCGGACGGCATCGGCGTGGGGGTACTGGCTGATATCGAACATGACGGTTCCTTATTCTTGTTTTTGCGACAAGTCATAAAGATGCGCCGAGTAGCGGGAGGGTTCAAGTCATGCACAAACAACTGTGGGAGCGAGCTTGCTCGCGATGGCGGTGTGTCAGTCAACATGAGTGTCAACTGATCCACCGCCATCGCGAGCAAGCTCGCTCCCACAAAGGTCAGTACTTGGAGTGCGACCTACGATCAGCCGCGGTGACGCCCGCGGAAGTAGTTGATCAAGCCTTGGGTCGAGGCATCTTCGGCCGGGTTCTCTTCGCTGCCCACCAGGCGGTTGTAGACGCCCTTGCCCAGTTCCTTGCCCAGCTCCACGCCCCATTGGTCGAAGGCGTTGATGCCCCAGACCACGCTCTGCACGAACACTTTGTGCTCATACAACGCCACCAGTGCGCCGAGGCGCCGTGGGCTGATGCGTTCGACCACCAGGGTGTTGCTCGGACGGTTGCCCGGGATCACCTTGTGGGACGCCAGTTTCTGCACCTCTTCTTCGCTGGCGCCCTTGTCCCGCAGCTCGGCTTCGGCCTCGGCGCGGGTCTTGCCCAGCATCAGCGCCTGGCTCTGGGACAGGCAGTTGGCGTACAGCCACTGGTGATGGTCGGAAACCGGGTTGAAGCTGACGATCGGCACGATGAAGTCGGCCGGGATCAACTGGGTGCCCTGGTGCAGCAACTGGTGGTAGGCGTGCTGGCCGTTGCAGCCGACGCCGCCCCAGATCACCGGGCCCGTGTCGGTCGACACCGGGGTACCGTCCTGGCGCACGCTCTTGCCGTTGGATTCCATGTCCAATTGCTGCAAATGCTTGGTGATGTTACGCAGGTAGTGGTCGTACGGCAGGATCGCATGGCTCTGCGCACCCCAGAAGTTGCCGTACCACACGCCCAGCAGCGCCAGCAGCACCGGCATGTTCTGCTCGAACGGGGCGCTCTGGAAGTGCTGGTCCATGGAATAGGCGCCGGAGAGCAATTCCTTGAAGTTCGACATGCCGATGGCCAGGGCGATCGGCAGGCCGATGGCCGACCACAGCGAGTAACGCCCGCCGACCCAGTCCCACATCGGGAAGATGTTCTCTTCACGGATGCCGAAGGCCACGGCGGCGGCGTTGTTGCTCGACACGGCGATGAAGTGGCGATACAGCTCCGCTTCGGAACCACCCTGGGCCAGGTACCAGGCACGGGCGGCCTGGGCGTTCTTCAGGGTTTCAAGGGTGTTGAAGGATTTCGACGAGACGATGAACAGCGTGGTCTCGGCGCGCAGCTTCATGGTCAGTTCATGGAACTCGCTGCCGTCGATGTTCGCCAGATAGTGGCAGCGAACGCCTTTTTGCGCGTAGGACAACAGCGCTTCGGACACCAGTTCCGGGCCGAGGAAAGAGCCACCGATGCCGATGTTCACCACGTCGGTGATGGGCTTTTCGGTGTAGCCGCGCCACAGGCCGTCGTGAATGCGGCCGACCAGGTCAGTGATCTGGTTCAGCACTTTATGCACGTCTGGCATCACGTTGACGCCGTTGACCAGCAACTTGTCGCCCACCGGCCGACGCAGGGCAGTGTGCAAGGCCGGGCGATTTTCCGAGGCGTTGACGATTTCGCCCTCGAACAGCGACTTGATCGCGCCCTTGAGGTCGACTTCGTTGGCCAGGCCCACCAGCAGGTCGCGGGTCTGGGCGTTGATCAGGTTTTTCGAGTAGTCGAGAAACAGGCCGCAGCTCGACAGGGTGAATTGAGTGAAACGCTGCGGATCGGCATTGAACGCTTCGCGCATGCTGAAATCCTGCATGGCTTTGCGGTGGTCATTCAGCGCTTGCCAGGCTGGCAGAGCGGTCACGTCATGAGGGGTTCGGTAATACGCCATCGCTGCGGGTTTCCTTTTTACTTGAACGACCTTTTGTACACTAAAAATTCCGGCGCGGCTCGAGGTGGGCATCCGGACACTGCATCGACATGATCGCCAGACGCAGGGCGACTACAGTAAACCTCGCGTTGCAATCTGTCTTGACTTTGTCTGACCGGTTCCCGGTACTTTTTTATACAACGGGATGGGAAGGGTCCGACAGACGGAACGCAGATGACTCTCTGTGGGAGCGAGCTTGCTCGCGATGGCGTCAGGTCAGCCGACATCGATGTCGACTGATGCATCGCTATCGCGAGCAAGCTCGCTCCCACAGGTTTTTGTGATGTTTCAGGCGGGGGTGTCGAGGTCCAGATGCAGGTTGTCGATCAGGCGCGTGGTGCCGAGGAAGGCGGCCACCAGAATCACCAGGTCGCGGTCCTCGCTCAACGCCGGGCGCAGGGTCTTGGCGTGACGGATTTCCAGGTAATCGGGACGCAGGCCGGCAGCTTCCAGTTGCTTGAGCTGTTCGCCGATCAACGCCGGGAAATCCCGCTGGCCCTGTTTGATTGACTCGGCGATCTGGCTCAGGACGCGATAGACCACGGGCGCGACGGCACGTTGCTCCGGGCTGAGGAAGCCATTGCGCGACGACAGCGCCAGGCCATCCTCGGCGCGGACGGTCGGCTCGCCGATGATCTGGATCGGCATGTTCAAGTCATGGACCAGGGCGCGGATCACCGCCAGTTGCTGGAAGTCTTTCTGGCCAAACACCGCCAGGTCAGGCTGGACCATGTTGAACAGCTTGCTGACCACTGTCGCCACACCCTCGAAATGCCCTGGACGGCTGGCGCCGCACAAGCCTTCGGACAATTGCGGGACGCTGACCCGGGTCTGTCCGGCCATGCCGTCGGGGTACATTTCTTCGACGCTGGGGGCGAACAGCAGATGGCAGCCGGCCTGGAGCAGTTTTTCCTGGTCGGCTGCCAGGGTGCGGGGGTATTTGTCCAGGTCTTCGCCGGCGCCGAATTGCAGCGGATTGACGAAAATGCTCGCCACCACGAAGTCGGCCCGTTGTGCGGCCTTGGTGACCAGCGCCACATGACCGCTGTGCAGGTTGCCCATGGTCGGCACGAAGGCGATGCGTTTGCCTTCGCCGCGGGCACGGGCCACGGCGGCGCGCAGTTCGCGTACGGTTTTGACGGTGTTCATGCAGAAAATCCGTGTTCGGCACCCGGGAACGTCGCGGCCTTGACTTCAGCGACGTAGGTGCTCAAGGCGCCCTGGATGGAGGTTTGCCCGGCCATGAAGTTCTTCACGAACTTGGGCACGCGACCGGTGATCGACAGCCCGAGCATGTCGTGGAGCACCAGCACCTGGCCATCGGTGGCGTTGCCGGCGCCGATCCCGATCACCGGGATCTTCACCGCCTGGGTGATTTCTTCAGCCAGCTCGCTGGGTACGCATTCGAGCAGCAGCATCGCCGCGCCCGCCTGCTCCAGCGCAATCGCATCGGCACGCATCTGCCGCGCCTGGTTCTCATTGCGGCCCTGGACCTTGTAGCCGCCGAGAATATTCACCGCTTGAGGGGTCAGGCCCAGGTGCGCGCACACTGGAATGCCCCGTTCGGCCAGCAGCCGAATCGAATCGGCCAGCCACAACGCGCCTTCGACCTTGATCATGTGGGCACCGGCCTGCATCAGCATGGCGCTGTTGGTCATGGTTTGTTCGAGGGTGGCGTAGGCCATGAACGGCAGGTCGGCGAGGATCAGCGCATCGGTGTTACCGCGTTTGACGGCGGCCACATGGTAGGCCATCTCGGCGGTGGTCACCGGCAGCGTGCTGTCGTGACCTTGCAGCACCATGCCGAGGGAATCGCCCACCAGCAGCACTTCGACACCGGCCTCATTGCAGGCATGGGCGAAGGTTGCGTCATAGCAGGTCAGCATGGTGATTTTCTCACCTTTTTGCTTGAGACCTTGCAGCGTGGTCAGGGTAATAGCTGGCATGAAAAAGTCCTCATTAGGCGCTCGTGAATGACTGCGAGTAACGCGCATGATTCGTTATCTATACAGGCGCACCTTCTATGCGTGGTGCTTGTAAGGCCTGGATTGCGCCCTTTAGTGCCGCGTTGGCGGCAGCGGGACGCCTATAGTCGTGAGGAGCAATCGGGAAGTCAATTGGATGTGTTACCGGCGGGTGTTACCGGGGTTACTGATGCGTTTCAGCGTAGAGGCGTGTTTCGAATCTGACTGCCGGGTCCCGAAACCTGTGGGAGCGAGCTTGCTCGCGATGGCGGTGTGTCAGTCACCCCGGATGCTGGATGTGCCGACGCTATCGCGAGCAAGCTTCCTCCCACAGGGGATGTCTTCGTCAGTGGGCGGGCAAGCGTTCCAGGCCGGCAAACGGGCACGCGGCAAGCAGGTCCTTGAGCAAGCGCCCATCGGCCAGGCGCAGGTCGGCGGGGGCCAGTTCGGCCAGTGGGTACAGGACAAAGGCCCGGGCCTGCATGTGGTAGTGGGGGACCTTGAGGCGGGGCTCGTCGATCAGGCGCTCGCCGAACAGCAGGATGTCCAGGTCCAGGGTGCGCGGCCCCCAGCGTTCGAGGCGTTCGCGACCCTGTCCGGTTTCGATGGCTTGCAGCGCATCGAGCAGGTCCAGCGGTGCCAGGTGGCTGTCCAGCGCCGCCACCGCATTGGTGTAGCGCGGCTGGCCGGGTAGCAGGGAATCGCTTTGATAAAATGCCGAGACACCCACCAGTTGGGTATCGGGCAATTGCGCCAGCGCCTGGACGGCACTGCGCAATTGTTCGGCGGGTTCGGCCAGGTTGCTGCCCATGCCGATGTAGATGCGTTCCATCGATTACTCGCCCGATGCGCTCGGTACACCGGCACGCTTGCGCTTGGCACCGCTGCTGCGGCGGCGCTTGCGTGGGCCGCTGGCACCGTCATCCTTGCCGCTGAGCTCACGAATCATATCGCGGCGCTCGCTGTCGTTGGCGTCCTGGTAATCGGTCCACCATTCGCCCAGGCCATCGGTCTGCTCGCCCGCGCTTTCACGCAGCAGCAGGAAATCGTAGCCGGCGCGGAAACGCGGGTTGTCCAGCAGCAGGTCGGCACGTTTGCCGCTGCGCCGTGGCAGGCGCTCCTGCATGTCCCAGATCTCGCGGATCGGCATCGTGAAGCGTTTTGGAATGGCGATGCGCTGGCACTGTTCGGCGATCAGCTCGTGGGCGGCTTCCTGCATCGCCGGGATCGGCGGCATGCCACGGTCTTGCAGGCGCAGCACCCGGGCCGGCAGGGCAGGCCAGAGCAAGGCGGCGAACAGGAACGCCGGGGTCACCGGCTTGTTCTGCTTGATGCGCAGGTCGGTGTTGATCAGTGCTTCGCTGATCAAGGTGTGGGTATAGGTCGGGTTGTGCTCCAGGGCCTCGGCGCTGGCGGGGAACAGCGGATCGAACAGCTGCAGGTCCACCAGCATCTCGAAGGTGTCTGCCGCGTTGCCTGACAGGAACAGTTTGAGCACTTCCTCGAACAGGCGCGCCGAGGGGATCTCCCGCAGCATGGGCGCCAGTTCGCGAATCGGCATGGCGCTGTGTTTTTCGATGCCGAAATCCAGCTTGGCGGCGAAACGCACGGCACGCAGCATCCGCACCGGGTCTTCCTGGTAGCGCTGCTTCGGATCGCCGATCAGGCGGATCAGACGATTGCGAATGTCGTGTACGCCGTTGGCGTAATCGAGGATGCGTTCGCTGACCGGATCGTAATACAGGGCGTTGATGGTGAAGTCGCGGCGTTGCGCGTCTTCTTCCAACGTGCCGTAGACGTTATCGCGCAGGATACGTCCGCTCTCGTTGCGGGAAGACTGGTTGCTGTCTTCCTCTTCATCGTTTTGCGGATGATTGGCGCGGAAGGTTGCCACTTCGATGATCTCGCGGCCGAAGTGGATATGGACCAGCTTGAAGCGCCGGCCAATGATCCGCGCATTGCGAAACTCGGCCCGTATCTGTTCCGGCGTGGCGCTGGTGGCGACGTCGAAATCCTTGGGGGTGATGTTGAGCAGCATGTCGCGCACGCAGCCACCGACCAGGTAGGCCTGGTAGCCGGCGTTCTGCAAACGTTCGACGATGTTCACCGCATAACGGCTGAACTGGGCCTTTTGCAGCGAATGCTGGCCGCTGTTGAGCACTTCAGGCGTGCTGCGAATGTGTTGCGTACGACGCAAGGGAGAACGGAATGACTGGAACAGCTTCTTCAGCATGGGATGCACTGTTTGAAGGAATATTCGGCCAAAAACGAAGAATGACCGCATGATGGGCGGGGATTCTAGCATTTAGTCGAGGGATGGTGTAGGACGCAGCAGTTTTGAGCTGCAAGCTGCAAGCGACAAGCTTTGTAGGCTTCAAGGAAGGGAAATGACAGAAACCACAAGGGGAGCCGAAGCTCCCCCAGAATTAGTTGCGTGCTCTGTTTTTATTATTGGTTTCGGGCTTCTTGTTTTTGTTGAGTGCCCGCGCCACGAGGTTTTCCCTTCGTGACCCTCCCAATCGGGAGCCAAGAGCAAACGGATTGCTTTGGTCGCTGTGTTGCAGTGATCAATCGATCCAACCAGTTCAGGCACCTGTCTTGAGACAGTTTTTATTGTTCTCGGCCTGGTTGTGGGGCAAGCCCCAAATACAACGCCTCTCCAAAAGAATCAGTTAGCTGCGCCTCTCGCCGTCTTGTTTTTATTGTGCGTGAGTCGATTCGTCTTATTTTTATTGTCTTTTGCATTGCTTGTTATTGTTCTTGTACCAAAGCTATAGCAGGGTGCGTGCCAACTTTTGCGAACCCCAGATAAATCGGGGGTTCTATGGTTATAGCCATTTTTCCGAGGCGAAAAAAAGCCGGGGTTTCGTTACCGTAAACCCCGGCTTCTGTTACGTGAAAAGGACTGAGGTAACAGTTTTTTCACATTCTCTGTGGGAGCGAGCTTGCTCGCGATGGGGGATCAGCTTGCCTATGGCGCGACTGACACACCGCTATCGCGAGCAAGCTCGCTCCCACACAGTCAGCTTTCGCTGGTCGCCCCGGTCTTGCGCCGTGGAATGCCCAGGCGCTGGCGCCGTTCCCACAGGCACTTGCGGCTGACGCCCAGCTTGCGTGCCAGTTCGGTCTCGGTCATGTGGTCCTGGTGCTCGAGGACGAAATGCTGGAAGTAGTCCTCCAGGGACAGGTCTTCGGTGGGTTCGTGGCTGGTGTTGTTGGCAGCGCCGCCCTGTTGCGGGGCCAGGCCGATGAACTCTTCGTCGTCCAGGTCACTCAGTTCGATGTCGATGCCCAACAGGTCGGCAGAGATTTCCGGGCTCTCGCACAGGATCACCGCCCGCTCGACCGCGTTTTCCAGCTCCCGAACGTTACCCGGCCAGGCGTAATGACGAATGGCCTGTTCGGCGTCCGGGGCGAACTTGAGGTCGGTGCGGTTGACCCGCGCGCTCTGGCGGGCCAAAAACGCCTGGGCGATTTCATTGACGTCCGCGCCGCGCTCGCGCAGGGCAGGGAGCTTCAAGGCGATCACGTGCAAGCGGTAATACAAGTCTTCGCGAAACTGGCCGATTTTCGCCAGGCTCTTGAGATCACGGTGGGTGGCCGCGATCAGGCGGACATCGACCTTCTGCGACTGCACCGAGCCGACCCGGCGGATCTCGCCTTCCTGAAGTACCCGCAGCAAGCGCGCCTGGGCCTCCAGTGGCAGCTCGCCGATTTCATCGAGGAACAACGTGCCGCCGTCCGCCGCTTCCACCAGCCCGGCACGCCCGGCGCTGGCGCCGGTGAACGCACCTTTCTCGTGACCGAACAGTTCGGACTCGATCAGGCTCTCCGGAATTGCCGCGCAGTTCACCGAGATCATCGGTGCCTTGGCTCGGCGTGACAGGTTGTGCAGGGCACGGGCCACCAGTTCCTTGCCGGTGCCGGACTCGCCCTGGACCAGGACATTGGAGTCGGTCGGCGCCACTTTGCGGATCTTGCTGTAAAGGTCCTGCATGGGCGGGCAGGAACCGATGATGCCGATCTCGCCATTGCTGTTGCTGGCCCCGACTTTCGCGGAGGCGCTGGCCTTGCCGACGGGTTCCGCCGGGTTGCTGGTCGCCGCCTGTCGGTCACGCAGGATGCGGGCCACGGCCTGGAGCATCTCGTCGTGGTCGAACGGTTTGGCGATGTAGTCCACGGCGCCCATTTTCATGGAGTCGACCGCCGAGCGCAGGCTGGCGTAGCTGGTCATGATCAGCACCGGCGTGCCCTGGCCGAGCTTGATCAACTCGGTCCCTGGGGCGCCAGGCAGGCGCAGGTCGCTGACAATCAGGTCGAACGTGGGGATGCTGAAACGTTCTTGTGCTTCCTGCACTGAACCGGCTTCGCTGACCTGGTACTGGTTGCGTTCCAGCAGGCGGCGCAAGGCGGAGCGGATAATTGTTTCGTCTTCGACGATCAAAATGTGCGGCATTGATTCGATTCTCTCGACGGTCTCAGTTCACAGCGGACGTCGCTTCGACATGACGCGGCAAGGTCACCCGGATACGGGTGCCGCGCTGGCTCTGAACATCGGCCGGGCTGTCGATGGTGATTTGTCCATAATGCTCTTCAACGATGGAATAGACCAGTGCGAGGCCCAGACCGGTGCCTTCGCCAGGATCCTTGGTGGTGAAGAAGGGTTCGAACAATCGGTCCATGATGTTCTGTGGGATACCGCTGCCTTCGTCTTCGACGATCAGGTCGACCGTGTGTTCGAAAGCTTCGCTCTTGACCCGCACCGCGCTGCCGGCCGGTGAGGCGTCCCGCGCGTTGGAGAGCAGGTTGATCAACACCTGGGCGAGCCGCTGGGGGTCGCCGTCGACCCAATGGTCCGGGTCGCACAGGTTGAAAAATTGCACCTCGAAATTGCGCCGGTTGAGGGCCAGCAGACCAATGGCATCCTGGGCCACTTCGGCCAGGCAGACGGGCTCGTCATTGTGCTGGTGACCGCCGGCATGGGCGAAGCTCATCAGCGATTGGACGATGCGCGACACGCGCTTGGTCTGTTCGAGGATCTGGCCGCTGATTTCCGTCAACTCACCATCGTCCTCGCGCTCTTCGCGCAGGTTCTGCGCCAGGCAGGCGATGCCGGTGATCGGGTTGCCGATTTCGTGGGCCACCCCGGCGGCCAGCCGGCCAATGCTTGCCAGTCGTTCGGAGTGGACCAGCTTGTCTTCGAGCATCTGGGTGTCGGTCAGGTCTTCCACCAGCAGCACCAGGCCGCTGTTGCCCGGTGCCAACGGCTCGTCGATCGCCGCCTTGTGCAGGTTCAGCCAACGGGTCTGGCCGTCGAGGGCCAGGTGCTGTTTGTGCAGGTGCTCGTCAGGCAGGTCGATGAAGCCTTGCAGCAAGCCTTTCCATGGCTCGCCCAGGGTGCTCAGGCGGGAACCGACCACGCGCTGGGCGGCGATTCCGGTCAGTTCTTCCATGGCCTTGTTCCACATCAGGATTTCCTGGTCCTTGGCCAGGGAACACACGCCCATCGGCAGTTCCTGCAGGGTCTGGCGGTGGTAACGGCGCAAGGCGTCCAGTTCGGCGGCCAGGCCGGTGAGGCGCGAGTGGTAATCCTCGAGGCGGCTTTCGATGAAGTGGATGTCTTCGGTGACATAGTTCTCGCCGCCGGCCTTGTAGGGCAGGAACGTCTCGACCATGTCCTGGGCCACGCTGGGGCCCATCAGGCCGGACAGGTTGGCCTCGATCCGGTCCCGCAGGCGACGCAAGGCATACGGGCGGCGTTCATCGAAGGGCAGGTAAAGGTCACGCAGGGCCTGTTCGACTTCCTTTTGCGCGGCTTTGGCGCCCAGGGGCTTGGCCAGTTGGGTGGCGAACTCCTGGGGCGAGGCGGCGTGGAGTTCACGGCGCTGCGGACGACGAACATTGTCGACCGCACAGGCTTCGGCGGCGCTGGCCTCTTCGCTGCTGGCGTTGGTGAACAGCGAGATCAGGGTGAACATCAGCACGTTCGCTGCCAGGGAAGCGATGGCCGCCATATGCCAACTGGTGTCGTCGAGCACGTAGATCATGTTCAGCAGCGGAATATAGAAACCCTGCAAGTTACCCATCAGCGGCAGCAGCATCGCCACCAGCCACACCAGGATCCCCGCCAGCAGGCCGGCGATGAAGCCGCGGCGGTTGGCGGTCGGCCAATACAGTACCGACAGCACGCCGGGCAGGAACTGCAAGGTGGCGACGAAGGCGACGATGCCCAGGTTGGCCAGGTCCTGCCCGTCGCCCAGCATCAAGTAGAAACCGTAGCCGGCCATGATGATCGCGACGATCAGCGCCCGCCGGGTCCATTTCAGCCAGCGGTAGATGTTGCCTTCGGCCGGTGGCTGGTAGAGCGGCAGCACCAGGTGGTTGAGGGCCATGCCCGACAAGGCCAGCGTGGTGACGATGATCAGGCCGCTGGCCGCCGACAGGCCGCCGACGTAGGCCAGCAACGCCAGGGCCTTGCTGTTGGCGGCGATGCCGATGCCCAGGGTGAAATATTCCGGGTTGGTGCTGGCGCCCAGCTTCAGGCCGGCCCAGAGGATCAGCGGCACCGCCAGGCTCATCAGCAGCAGGAACAGCGGCAGGCCCCAACTGGCGCTCACCAGCGAGCGCGGGTTGAGGTTCTCGGTAAAGGTCATGTGGTACATGTGCGGCATCACGATGGCCGAGGCGAAGAACACCAGCAACAGCGTGCGCCACGGGCCTTCCTGCAAGGGCGTGTGCAAGGCGGCGAGGGCGGTCTGGTTCTGCAGCAGCCACACTTCCAGCTGTTGCGGGCCGTCGAACACGCCGTACAGGGCATAGAGACCGACGCCGCCGATGGCGATCAGCTTGATCACCGACTCGAAGGCGATCGCGAACACCAGGCCTTCGTGTTTCTCCCGCGTGGCGATGTGCCGGGAACCGAAGAAAATCGTGAACAGGATGATCAGCACACAGAAACTCAATGCCACCCGGTGCTGCACCGGTTCGCGGGTCAGGATGCTGATGGAGTCGGCCACGGCCTGTATTTGCAGGGCCAGCAACGGTAACACCCCGACCAGCATGAAAATCGTGGTCAGGGCGCCGGCCCAGGTGCTGCGAAAGCGAAAGGCGAACAGGTCGGCCAGGGAGGACAGTTGGTAGGTGCGGGTGATTTTCAGGATCGGGTAGAGCAACACCGGCGCCAGCAGGAACGCGCCCGATACACCGAGGTAACTGGAGAGGAAACCATAGCCGTACTGATAGGCCAGCCCGACCGTGCCATAGAACGCCCACGCACTGGCATAGACACCCAGCGACAGGGTGTAGGTCAGCGGGTGGCGGATGATCGCCCGGGGAATCATGCCCCGTTCGCTGATCCAGGCCACGCCGAACAGCACCGCCAGGTAGGCGGCGCTGATCAGGATCATCTGGGTCAGGCTAAAGCTCATCGGCATCTTTTTGGCTCTGCAGGATGAAGGTCACGACAATCAGGATCAGCCAGAGCAGATACGGCCGATACCAGGCACCCGTGGCATCGATCCACCAATCCATGATGGCCGGGGAGAACAAGTAAATCCCCACTACCAGGAGCAGGACCAAGCGATAGATATACATCCCGGCCTCTCTAATTTATGCGCGTGCCCGAAAACGTGCGGCGATGGTAACGGATGGGCGCCAAGCTGCAAGGGCCGTCAACGTATTTGCGCTTCGGGCAGGCTCAGTGTGCGCGGGATCTTGCCCGCGTCCCAGTGGCGAATGCCCCAGGCCAGCAGTTCCCGTGGGCTGGCGTCGTCCAGTTCGAGGCCCGGTTGCTGGCCCAGCGCGCGCAACGCCCGTAGCAGCAGCGGTGTGGCCTGGTCGGCCGCCAGTGGCGGTGAACGGTAGGACTTGCCGAGCTTGTGCCCGTCGGGCTGGGTGATCAACGGCACGTGCAGGTAACGCGGTTGTGGCAACCCGAGCAGTTCTTGCAGGTAGAGCTGGCGCGGCGTGGAGTCCAGCAGGTCGGCGCCGCGCACGATATCGGTCACCCCTTGCCAGGCGTCGTCCAGGACCACGGCCAATTGATAGGCATGGAGTCCGTCGCGGCGGCGGATCACGAAGTCACCGACTTCACGGCCCAGGTGCTGGCGGAATTCGCCCTGGACCCGGTCGGTGAAGTGGTACTCGAGCTCGGGGACGCGCAGGCGGATGGCAGCGTCCTCGGTGCCGTGCCCGGCATTGCGGCACAGGCCCGGATAAATGCCCTGGTACGCCTCCAGTTGCTTGCGCGAACAGGTGCAGGCATAGGCCAGGCCTTGGCTGAACAGCCGGTTGATGACTTGGTCGTAGGCGTCATGGCGCTCGCTTTGGCGAACCATTTCGCCGTCCCATTCAAACCCGTAGCTTTCCAGTGCCTTGAGAATCGCCGCTTGCGCGCCCGGTTCTTCCCGGGGCGGGTCGAGGTCTTCCATGCGCAGCAACCAGCGCCCGTCCACGGCCCGGGCATCCAGGTACGATGCCAGTGCGGCGACCAGCGAACCGAAATGCAGGTGGCCGCTGGGGGTGGGGGCGAAGCGTCCGATGTAGGCAGTCATAGGGTGAATGTTACTGGGTCCGGGCGGTGGGCATGCAATCTCGACAACAAAACATATCCCCTTGTGGGAGCGAGCTTGCTCGCGATAGCGGCCTGTCAGCCACATCACTGCTGGCTGATCCACTGCTATCGCGAGCAAGCTCGCTCCCACAGGGGGGCATCGAAGCTTGGAGAAAATATCGGAAACAAAAAACGGAGCGTATGAACGCTCCGTTTCGGTAACAGCCCCGGCGATTACTTGCCGACCTGTTTTTCCTTGATTTCCGCCAGGGTCTTGCAGTCGATGCACAGGTCGGCGGTCGGTCGGGCTTCCAGGCGACGAATGCCGATCTCGATGCCGCAGGACTCGCACCAACCGTATTCTTCGTCTTCGATCAGTTGCAGGGTCTTGTCGATTTTCTTGATGAGCTTGCGCTCACGGTCACGGGCGCGCAGTTCGAGGCTGAACTCTTCTTCCTGACTGGCACGGTCGGCCGGGTCGGGGAAGTTGGCCGCTTCGTCTTTCATGTGGTCCACGGTGCGGTCGACTTCCTGCATCAAGTCCTGTTTCCACTTGTTCAGGATCTTGGTGAAGTGCGCGCGCATGGGGGCGCCCATATACTCTTCGCCAGCTTGCGGGACGTAAGGCTCAAACCCGCTGAGCGACTGATTTTGATTTTGCTTTGCTTGGGTGGGCATGAATGGACCGCCTCTACTCTTGTAATCCACTACGCAGGATTGCTCCATCACCGACACCTGCCGGCCCTGCGGCTGCAAGCGGGCGAACTTACCAGATCAAATCGGGCCGCGCTACTCCCGGTTGTCGAGCCTGCGGCGGCCGGGGTCTGTAAAACGTGGCCGGGTTCGCTTCGGTGGGGATCTAAACCTGCTCAATGCTTGATTCTAGTCAAGCCTGGGCCAATCGCGGGAGTCATTTCCTGCAATTCGAGGGCTCAGACCGCTTTGGTCTCGCGCGTGTTCCCGCAGTTGTTCCCGAGTTGGGTAGAATCGGTTCTTTTTCCCTTGAAGGAAGGCCAATGGCTCAGCCCTACAGTGCGCGCAGCCGCGCCATCGAACCTTTCCATGTGATGGCGCTGTTGGCTCGCGCCAACGAACTGCAAGCCGCCGGGCATGACGTCATCCACCTGGAGATCGGCGAGCCGGACTTCACCACCGCCGAACCGATCATCCAGGCCGGCCAGGCCGCGCTGGCGGCGGGTAAGACCCGTTACACCGCGGCCCGTGGCATTCCCGAGCTGCGCGAAGCCATCTCGGGTTTCTATGGCCAGCGCTACGGGGTGGACATCGATCCTCGACGGATCATGATCACGCCGGGCGGTTCCGGCGCGTTGCTGCTGACCAGCGCCTTGCTGGTGGACCCGGGCAAGCATTGGCTGTTGGCCGACCCCGGCTATCCGTGCAACCGTCATTTCCTGCGCCTGGTGGAAGGCGCGGCGCAATTGGTGCCCGTGGGGCCGGATGTGCGCTATCAATTGACGCCGGACCTGGTGGATCGTCATTGGGACCAGGACAGCGTCGGTGCGTTGGTGGCCTCGCCAGCCAACCCGACCGGGACGATTCTCACCCGGGACGAGTTGGCAGGGTTGTCCAAGGCCATCAAGGGCCACAACGGCCATCTGGTGGTGGACGAGATCTATCACGGCCTGACCTATGGCACCGACGCCGCCAGTGTGCTGGAAGTCGACGACGACGCCTTTGTCCTTAATAGTTTTTCCAAGTATTTCGGCATGACCGGCTGGCGGCTGGGCTGGTTGGTGGCCCCTTCGGCGGCCATCGGCGAGCTGGAAAAACTTGCGCAGAACCTCTACATCAGTGCGCCGAGCATGGCCCAGTACGCCGCCCTGGCCTGTTTCGAGCCCGCCACCATCGAAATCTTCGAGCAGCGGCGGGCCGAGTTCGCGCTGCGCCGCGACTTTCTGCTGCCGGCCTTGCGTGAACTGGGCTTCGGTATCGCGGTGGAGCCGCAAGGGGCGTTTTACCTCTATGCCGATATCAGCACCTTCGGCGGCGATGCCTTTGCGTTCTGCCAGCATTTCCTGGAAACCGAACACGTGGCCTTCACCCCGGGTCTGGATTTCGGCCGTCATCAGGCCAGCCACCATGTGCGGTTCGCCTATACACAGAGCTTGCCGCGGCTACAGGAAGCGGTGGCGCGAATCGAACGTGGACTGCGGAGCTGGCAAGGCTGATGCGTTTTTCCCCTGCGTTGGAAGAAGGTCGTCTGATTCGACGTTACAAGCGTTTTCTCGCTGATATCGAGACCGTTCACGGCGAACTCCTCACTATTCACTGCCCCAACACCGGCTCGATGCTCAACTGCATGGCTGAAGGCGCGCGCGTCTGGTTCAGTCGCTCCAGCGACCCCAAGCGCAAGTTGCCCGGCACCTGGGAAATCGGCGAAACCCCTCAAGGGCGGCTGGCCTGCATCAATACCGCGAGGGCCAACGCCTTGGTCGAAGAAGCCTTGCGCGCCGGGGTCATCAGTGAACTGAACGGGTTCACCGGGCTCAAGCGTGAAGTGGCTTATGGCGTGGAAAACAGCCGCATCGATTTTCGCCTGGACTACGCCCAAGGCTCGGCCTGGGTCGAAGTCAAAAGTGTCACGTTGGGTTTCGATGGCACCCAGGTGGCGGCGTTTCCCGATGCGGTCACGCTGCGCGGAGCCAAACACCTGAGGGAGCTCGCCGGCCTGGCCCGGGAAGGTGTGCGGGCGGTGCAGCTGTATTGCGTGAACCTGAGTGGCATCGAGGCCGTGCGCCCGGCACACGAGATCGACCCGGTATACGCCGCAGCCCTGCGTGATGCGGTGGCGGCGGGGGTGGAAGTGTTGGCCTACGGAGTGACGTTGACGCCCGAGCAGATGTGGGTGGACCGTGCGTTGCCAGTGTTGCTCGAACCGCTACTGTTCGACCCAGATGCCTTGCTCGACCTCCCGGCTGTCTAGCGCGGCCAGGAACTGACCGGCGCAGGGGCCGGCCACGCATTCACCGCTCTCGATCAGGAACAGCGCGCCGTGAGTGGCGCACTGGATCAGGCTGGCGCTGGGGTCGAGGAACTGGTCGGGTTGCCATTCCAGCGGCACGCCCCGGTGCGGGCAGCGGTTGATATAGGCATATACCTGGCCAGCGCGTCGCACGGCCAGCACCTTGCGCCCATCGAGGTCGAAACCGCGACTGCCGTTGTCGGGCAGTTCGGCGGCGGAGCAAAGAAACTTCATGTGTGTCTCTATATGTCTGTCGGAGTGAGCGTCTGTGGGAGCGAGCTTGCTCGCGATAGTGGTCGATCAGCCAACATTAAGGTGACTGGTACACCGCTATCGCGAGCAAGCTCGCTCCCACAGGGGCTTCATGTAGCAAAAGATCCACGCTTGACGGTCAAATGAAAACAATTATCAAATGGCGCCTCCTTCGCAAGTGGCTGAGGATACTTGGCCCGGCCCGGTCCTGCGAAAAACTTCTTTGAGGAAGCTGCCCGATGCGCCTGAACATCCGCGTTGTTGCGCTCTGTGTCGCTCTGTTGGTCAACCAGGGGGCCAGCGCGGCTGAATCGCCGCAGCGTTGGGTCAGCGCCGGCGGCGCCTTGTCCGAGTGGGTCAGTGCACTGGGGGGCGAATCGAAACTGGTGGGCGTGGACACCACCAGCCAGCATCCTGAATCCTTGCGGGCCCTGCCCAGCATTGGCTATCAGCGACAACTGTCCGCAGAGGGCGTATTGAGCCTGCGTCCGCAGATCCTGGTGGGTACCGAGGAGATGGGGCCGCCACCTGTGCTGGCGCAAATCCGCAGCGCCGGCGTAAAGGTCGAATTGTTCTCGACCACGCCAGACCTTCCAACCCTGCAAGGCAATTTGCAGCACCTGGGGCAGTTGCTGGGGGCGCAGGCCATGGCGGCCCGGCTGTTCGACCGTTATCAGGAACAGCTCGCCCAGCAACATGCCCGGGTGACCGAGGCCCAGCTCAAGCAAAAGGCTCCCGGCGTATTGCTGTTGGTGGGCAGTTCCGGCGGCAAGCCGCTGGTCGCTGGTCTGGGTACGGCCGCCGATTGGCTGTTACAGCAGGCCGGCGGTCGCAACCTGGCAACCCACAGCGGCTATAAATCCTTTTCAGTGGAAACCCTGGCCAGCCTGAATCCTGACGTGCTGGTCTTCGCCGACCGTGTCTTGAGTGGTGAAGAAGCCCGTGCGGCGCTGTTCAGGGAAAATCCGATTCTTTCCTCGACTCGGGCCGCCAGGGACGGGCGCATCATGGAGCTTGACCCCACGCTGTTGGTGGGCGGATTGGGCCCGCGATTGCCGCAAAGCCTGGTGAAACTGACGGCAGGCTTTTATCCGGCTGAGCCGGCTGCGGCGCCATGACTTCGTTGGTCAAGCCTCGCACCTTGTTTATCGGCCTGGGCCTGCTGTGTTTGCTGGCGACCTGGCTGTCGCTGGCCCTGGGGCCGGTGAGCCTGCCGCTGCTGGACACCTTGCGCGCCGCTTTGCGCCTGTTGGGCCTGCCGGTGGCCGCCGATGGCCTGGAACAGGCCGAACTGATCCTCGGCCAGATCCGTTTGCCACGCACCCTGCTAGGCTTGGCGGTGGGCGGGGTGTTGGCGTTGTCCGGCGTGGCGATGCAGGGGCTGTTCCGTAACCCGCTGGCAGACCCGGGGTTGGTGGGTGTGTCCAGCGGTGCCGCTTTGGGCGCAGCCGTCGCCATTGTCGGTGGCTCGGCGCTGGGTGGGTTGCCCGAAGCCTTCGGCCCTTACGTGTTGTCGTTGTGTGCGTTCCTTGGCGGGCTCGGCGTTACGGCGCTGGTCTATCGTCTCGGTCGCCGCAATGGCCAGACCCATGTCGCGACCATGCTCCTGGCCGGCATCGCCCTGACCGCGCTGTCCGGTTCCGCCGTCGGCCTGTTCACCTACCTGGCGGACGACGCGACCCTGCGCACCCTGACGTTCTGGAACCTGGGCAGTCTCAACGGCGCCAGCTACGCGAGGTTGTGGCCGCTGTTGCTGGTCAGCGCCAGCGTGGCGCTCTGGCTGCCACGCCGAGCCCGGGAGCTCAATGCGCTGTTGCTGGGCGAGTCCGAGGCAGCCCATTTGGGCGTCAACGTCGAAGCCCTCAAGCGTGAGCTGGTGTTTTGTACGGCCCTGGGGGTTGGCGCGGCGGTGGCGGCGGCGGGCATGATCGGTTTCGTCGGGCTGGTGGTGCCGCATCTGGTGCGCCTGGTGGCCGGCCCCGACCACCGTGTGTTGCTGCCCGCTTCAGTGCTGGCGGGAGCAAGTCTTTTGCTGCTCGCCGACCTGGTGGCACGCTTGGCGCTGGCCCCTGCGGAATTGCCGATCGGCATCGTCACGGCCTTCATCGGCGCGCCGTTCTTCCTCTATCTATTGGTACGAGGGCGCGCCTGATGTTGCGAGCACAAAACCTGCACATTCAGCGTGGCCGCAACACCGTGCTGGCGGACATCGATCTGCTGCTCAACCCCGGCGAAGTACTCGGTGTGCTCGGGCCTAACGGTGCGGGCAAAAGTACCTTGCTGGCGGGCCTGTGTGGTGAGTTGCGGCCGAGCCAGGGGCAGGTCTGGCTCGAAGACCGTCCACTGGCCCAATGGCAGGGTGCCGAGCGCGCCCGTCGCCTGGCGGTCTTGCCGCAGTCCTCGACCCTGGATTTTGCCTTTCGCGTCGAGGAAGTCGTCGGCATGGGGCGCCTGCCGCATCAGAGTGGTCGGCTGCGCGACGAGCAAATCGTCGTCGCGGCGCTGCAAGCGGCAGACGCCGCGCATCTGCACGGTCGCAGTTACCTGGCGTTGTCCGGCGGCGAACGCCAGCGGGTGCATCTGGCGCGGGTGTTGGCGCAGTTGTGGCCGGGTGAAGCGGGGCAGACCCTGTTACTGGACGAGCCAACCTCGATGCTCGATCCGCTGCATCAGCACACCATTCTCCAGGCGGTGCGTGAATTCGCCGGTCGCGGCGCCGCCGTGCTGGTTATCCTGCATGACCTGAACCTGGCGGCGCGTTACTGTGATCGCCTGTTGCTGCTCGCGTCCGGTCGGCCGGTGGCCCTGGACACGCCCCGGCACGTACTGCGCCCGGAACCGCTCAAGGCGGTGTTTGGCCTGGATGTGCTGGTGCAAGACCATCCGGAGCGCGGGCATCCATTGATCATTGCCCGCTGAGGGCGCCCTGGAGGATACGGACGTGCGCCTGCTCCTGATTCTGGCATTGAGTGTACTGACGGCGTGCCAGAGCATCGCTCCGCCCCCGCTCGACGGACGGATCCGTGATTTGCACAACGGCCAGGCCGTGACGCCACAGGCACTGGTCGAGCGCCTGGCAAAGGCGCCTCGGGTGGTGGTGGGGGAGCGGCACGACAATCCTGACCACCACGCGCTGCAGCTATGGCTGCTCCAGGCCTTGGCCGGCCAGCGGGCCCAGGGCAGCCTGTTGCTGGAAATGCTCACCCCCTCCCAACAGCCACGCGTTGATTCGGTCCGCCAACTGCCCGCCTTGCCCAAGGACCTGCCCGACGCGTTGGCCTGGTCCCCCGGTTGGGATTGGAGTCTGTATGGGCCCGTCGTCGAGTTTGCCCTGGCGCAACGCTATCCGTTGCTGGCCGCCAATCTGGACGCCGCCGAGATCCAGCGTTTCTATCGGCAAGCGCCCAGCTTGACGGGCGCTCGCACCAATGCCGCCACGGTGAAGGACGCGTTGTTGGGGCAGATCCGTGAATCCCACTGTGGTTTGCTGCCGGAGTCGCAAATGCCGCCGATGCTGGCCGTGCAGCAACAGCGTGACCGGCGCATGGCCGAACGCCTGCTGCAAGCGCCGACACCGGCATTGTTGTTCGCAGGCGCCTGGCATGGGCGAAAAGATGTCGGCGTGCCGCTGCATGCGTTGGACCTTGGCGCCAGCGAGGCACCGATCGTCCTGATGTTGGCCGAGGAGGGCAGTGACGTGACGTCGGCCATGGCGGACTACGTGTGGTACACCCCGGCCATGCCGCCCCAGGATTATTGCGCGCAGATGCGTGAACACATCGGTAAGTGATATCGCAGGCAAAAAAAGACCCGGCAAGAGCCGGGTCAAATAACCGTGATTAGCCTGATGAGGAGATATCTGAGAGTCCGAACCAAGGGCTGTTCAAATATCGACCAGTCTCGCGACTGGATGTGGTAATCATAGCGATTCTCATTACCATGTCAAACATTGTTTTTGCGATTCCTCGAAATAATCTCGCGGCCAGGGTTCGCACTGGAAAAGAAAGGGCATCAGGCTTTGTGACGCGTCGAAATGGCGTCCAGCTGTTTATTCAGGGCTTCCTTGCGTTCAGCGGGAATGTCGTTCCAATGCACATCCATCAACGCCCCCTCAATGGCGTACAGCAACACCTTGGACGCCCGGAAACCGCGCGTGCGCACGGCGCGATAGGCGTCTACCGCCCCGAGCCGGCGTAAATCGGAAGCGCTGTGGATACCCACGGCGTGCAGCCACTGGGCCGATGTCTTGCCCAGATTCTTCAGGTGTTGCAGTTCATCATTCATCGAGCCTCCTTGCGACGGCCGACTGGTGCGGTGGGCAAGCTTCTGAGCAGTGTAGCGGTCAGTAGGAAAAGCGTGATTCTTTGGTGGGATTAGATGCAAAAGCTTCTAATGCATTACGCACGATGAGGAGGGAAAAGACTGCATTCTCCAGCGCAAGCGGGGGCGCTGGAGGTCCGTTCGGTCGTGGCAGGTCCGCGCGTTGGCCGGCGCGGTTCAGGCACTGTCAGCGGGTGCGGTAGCGCAGCCGGGTGCCGAAGTTCATCGACATCAAGATTTCATCCGCAGACAGCTCGGGCGGAAAGTAGGCGCCGGATATCTGCGCATGGGCCAGGCTCGCGCCCTCTAGTGACGACTTGCGAAAATCGATGCCGCGCAAATCGGCGGAGCGGAAGTAGGCGTCGCTGAAGTCAACGTCGTCCGCGTTCAGTTCCCGCAGATCAAGCCCTCGAAAATCGCCGCCGCGCATGTCGACCGGACCTTGTGGGCGTTCGCTGTTGAACCCGGCGATATCATCTTTGCGCAGCAAGGCATAAAGCGGGGTACCGAGAAGTTTGGGAAGGCTCATTTCATATCACCTGATGGTTTTATGACGCCAGTATAGTGCCACTATTTGGCGGCCGTGAAGCCGGACATCGCTTCACGGCCGAAATAGTGATCTACAGGCCTGGCAGGCGCTGGCGGATCTGCGCGACCACGATGTCGAGCGTACCGCTTTCGTTGGTTTGGACCCGCTTGCTGCAGAGAATTTCCGCCGGGGTCAGGGCTTCACGGCTGGACTGTTGTGCGGCGATGACTGCCAGGTTCGCATCGGAGGGGTCTTGTTGATCGGCCTGGCGCTGTGCCAGCCGGCTTTCGATGACCGCTTGCGGCGCGTCGCAATCGAGGATCAGGAACGGAGCGCCAGTGGCCTCGGCGACTTTTGCCGCGGCGTCGCGCTGATCGTGTTTGAGGTAGGTGGCGTCGATCACTACTGGGAATCCGGCGCGCAGGATCGCCGCGGCGACTTCATGCAGGCGGGCGTAGGTGGCGCTGCTGGCGTCGCTGCTGTAGATGCCGGCTTGTGGATCGTTGGGGACCTGTTGCTGGCCGAACAGGCGCTTGCGCTCCACGTCCGAACGCAGGCGAATGGCGCCCAGTGCCTCTACCAGGCGCATCGCGACATGGCTTTTGCCAACGGCCGAAACACCGTGGGTGATGGCCAGGAAAGGCGAAGGGATGGTGCTGTAGCTTTCGGCCAGGTTGGCGTAGTTGCGGTATTGGCGCAGGGTGGTGGCGCGCTGCACCGGATCGGCTTCGGCCGGCATGCTGAACAGCGCGACTTTTGCCCGGACGAGGGCGCGGTAGGCTTTATAGAAGTTCAGCAGTTCCAGGCCCTGGTAGTCGCCGGTCAGTTCCAGGTACTGGCTGACGAAACGCCGCGCCAGGGACTTGAGACCACGGTCCTCCAGGTCCATCGCCAGGAAGCCGGTGTCGGCGTAAACGTCGGTGAAACGGAACGGTTCGTTGAATTCGATGCAGTCGAAAATCACCACCTTGCCGTCGATCACGGTGGCGTTGCCCAGGTGGATATCACCGTGGCATTCACGGATGAAGCCTTCGGCCTTGCGCTGGGTGAGCAGCGGCTTGAGGCGTTCGAAACTGCTTTCGGCCCAGGCTTGCAACGCTTCGAGTTGCAGCAGGTCGGCCTTGTCGCTGAGGAATGGACGGATCTGTTCGAAGTTCTGCAGCACCGGTGCCATCACGCTTTGCGGAGTACCGGCGTCGTTTTCGGCGGGCACCTTGGGCGTGGAGAGGTGGAACTGGGCGATCTGGGCGGCCATCTCGTCGATGTGCGCGGTGGTCAGTTCGCCGTTGGCTTGCAACGTGCTGAGCAATTGGCTCTGTGGGAACTGACGCATCTTCAGGGCGTACTCGATGGCCGGGCCGTCGCCACCCAGTTGTGGCGCTTCGACGCTACCGGTAATCGGCAGGACGTCCAGGTACAGGTCTTGGGTCAGGCGCTGGTTCAGGCGCAACTCTTCGCCGCAGAAATGCTGGCGCGCCTCGAGGCTGGTGAAATCGAGGAAGCCGAAGTTGACCGGCTTTTTGAATTTGTAGGCGTATGGCCCAGTGAGCAATACCCAGGAAATGTGGGTTTCGATGACCTGGAACGCTTCGACGGGATGCGGGTAGAGGGCCGGGTTTTGCAAGGCGGCGATCAGGGATTGGCTCACGGGCGGTCCTTCAGAGTCTGAGAAAATTCAAGGCCGTCATTATGGCGGCAAGCCGCGCTAACGCAAACCGCGTGGCGGGCTCATGTTGAACCGCGGCAAAGTGCGTATAATCCGCCGCCATGACTCGTACCCGATCCCCCCGTACCCCCAAGAAACCACCCGCCAGTCGCCTGCGGCCCTGGCTGGGCTGGGCCCTTAAACTCAGCCTGGTGGGCCTCGTCGTGCTCGCCGGTTTTGCGGTCTATCTCGATGCCGTGGTCCAGGAGAAATTCTCCGGCAAGCGCTGGACCATCCCGGCCAAGGTCTATGCCCGGCCGTTGGAGCTGTTCGTCGGACAAAAGCTGAGCAAGGACGACTTCCTGACCGAACTCGACGCCTTGGGTTATCGCCGTGAAAGCGTGGCCAATGGTCCGGGCGCGGCCTCGGTCAATGGCAATACCATCGACCTCAACACCCGTGGTTTCCAGTTCTATGAAGGCATGGAACAGGCGCAACCGGTGCGGGTGCGTTTTTCCGGTGACTATGTGGCAGCGCTGACCGGCGCCAACAACGCGAGCCTGTCGGTGGTGCGCCTTGAGCCGCTGCTCATTGGTGGCCTGTACCCCAAGAACCTCGAAGACCGGATCCTGATCAAGATCGACCAGGTACCGCCGTTCCTGCTCGACACGCTGATCGCCGTCGAAGACCGCGACTTCTATCATCACTTCGGCGTCTCGCCCAAGTCGATCGCCCGGGCTATCTGGGTCAACACGTCCTCCGGGCATATGCGCCAGGGCGGCAGTACCCTGACCCAGCAGTTGGTCAAGAACTTCTACCTGACCAATGAGCGCAGCCTGACCCGCAAGCTCACTGAAGCGATGATGGCGCTGTTGCTGGAGCTGCACTACGACAAGCAGGAGATTCTGGAGGCGTACCTCAACGAGGTCTTCGTCGGCCAGGACGGCCAGCGGGCGGTGCACGGTTTCGGCCTTGCCAGCCAGTTCTTCTTCAGCCAGCCGCTGTCCGAGCTCAAGCTGCATCAGGTGGCGTTGCTGGTGGGCATGGTCAAGGGACCGTCTTCCTACAACCCGCGTCGTAATCCGGAACGTGCCCTCGAACGGCGCAACCTGGTGCTCGACCTGCTGCAACAACAAGGTGTGGCGACGGCCGAGCAAGTTGAAGCCGCGAAAAAGATGCCGTTGGGCGTGACCAAGCGTGGCAGCCTGGCGGACAGTTCGTTCCCCGGCTTCATGGACCTGGTCAAGCGTCAGCTACGGGAAGACTACCGCGACGAAGACTTGACCGAAGAAGGCCTGCGCATCTTCACCAGTTTCGACCCGATCCTGCAGATGAAGGCCGAAGCCTCGGTCGAGGACACCTTCAAACGGCTGGGCGGACGCAAGGGCGCCGACGAAGTCGAAGCGGCCATGGTGGTGACCAACCCGGAAACCGGTGAAGTCCAAGCCATGATCGGCAGCCGCCAGGCCAGTTTCGCCGGCTTCAACCGGGCCCTGGATGCGGTGCGTCCGATTGGTTCGCTGATCAAGCCGGCGGTGTACCTCACCGCCTTGGAAAAACCGAGCCAGTACACGCTGACCAGTTGGCTGTCGGACGAGACGTTCTCGGTCAAGGGCGCGGACGGCCAGGTCTGGAAACCGCAGAACTATGATCGTCGTTCCCACGGCACGGTGTTCCTCTATCAGGGGTTGGCGCATTCCTACAACCTGTCGACGGCTCGCCTCGGGCTGGAAGTCGGCGTGCCGAACGTACTCAAGACCCTGGCGCGGCTGGGGGTGAGTCGCGAGTTCCCGGCCTTCCCATCGATGTTGCTGGGGGCGGGTGGCCTGACGCCGATCGAGGTGGCCGCCATGTACCAGACGCTGGCCAACGGCGGCTTCAACACGCCGATGCGCGGAATCCGCAGCGTGCTGACCGCCGATGGCGAGCCGCTCAAGCGTTATCCGTTCCAGATCCAGCAGCGCTTCGATCCGGCCTCCATTTATCTGATCCAGAGCGCGATGCAGCGGGTCATGCGTGAAGGCACCGGCAGTTCGGTTTATAACGTGCTGCCCCGGACCCTGACCCTGGCGGGCAAGACGGGGACCAGTAACGACTCGCGCGACAGCTGGTTCGCCGGTTTCAGCCAGGACTTGTTGGCGGTGGTCTGGCTCGGACGTGATGACAACGGCAAGACCCCGTTCACCGGCGCCACTGGCGCGTTGCAGGTCTGGACCAGTTTCATGCGCAAGGCCGACCCTTTGCCGCTGGACATGCCGCAACCGGACAACATCGTCCAGGCCTGGGTCGATTCGCGTACTGGCCAAGGCTCCGACGCCAATTGCCCGGGTGCCGTACAGATGCCGTATATTCGCGGCAGCGAACCGCCACCCGGTGCAGCCTGTGGCGGCACGAATCCCGCCGAATCGGTGATGGATTGGGTCAAGGACTGGATGAATTAAGCAAAGAGGGTTTCAAGTGAACAAGTGGTTGATTCCAGCGGTAACGGCCGTGGCTTTGCTCAGTGGTTGCTCTACCGTACAACGCGGTTCGATTCCGGTCGTCGACTCCGGCACGGCTGTGTCCAACAGCGAGCGGGTTTCGGCCAACGGCGGTTTCCGTCAAACGACGGTGAAGCGGCCGGCGCAGGGCCAGGTCCAGGCCATCCCGCAGGGCGACACCGGTGTCGTCGTGATGGTGCCCGGCGGTGGTGCGACAACCTCGGCGCCGATCAGCAGCACGCCGATCACGCCGGGCCCGATCACGCCAGGGCCTATCGAAACTTCGCCGATCGATCAGGGCAGCTACAGCATGCCTTCGACGCCGAGCAGCGTCCCGTCGGCAAGTTCCGGCGGTTTGTCCGCCGATGAACAACTGGACGGCCCAGTGTTGGCCCTGCTGACCACGGCACAACAGCAACAGGCTGGCGGTGACCTCAACGGTGCGTCCTCCAGCCTGGAGCGTGCCCAGCGTGTCGCGCCGCGCGAACCGCAGGTGCTTTATCGCCTGGCCCAGGTGCGCATGGCCCAGGGCGATGCGCCGCAAGCTGAACAACTGGCTCGCCGTGGCCTGACATTCTCCAATGGTCGCCCGGCACTTCAGGCCAGCCTGTGGGAATTGATCGCCCAGGCCCGTGAGAAACAAGGCGACTCCGCTGGCGCGGCGTTGGCCCGTCAGAAGGCCAAGGTTTCGCTCTGATGGATACGCGTTTTCCCCAAATCGCCGATCAGTTGCTGCTGATCGAGCGGGAGCTGCGGGTCCAGGGTTGGTGGAGCGAGGTATCGCCTTCGGCCGAGGCGCTGGCCAGCGTAGAGCCGTTCGCGGTCGATACCTTGGATTTCGAGCAGTGGCTGCAATGGATTTTCCTGCCCAGGATGAAAGCCATCCTGGAAAACGACCTGCCGCTGCCCAACGCCTCGGGCATCCTGGCCATGGCCGAGATGGTCTATGCCCAGCGACCCGGGCAGGGCGTGGGATTGCAGCGGCTGTTGGCGCAGTTCGATCAGATGATCAGCAACGTCGGCTGACCGACGTTACTGGCAGTGCTCATCGATCTGCTTGCGGGTTTCCTCGATGCGCTGGCGCCGCTCTTCGTCATTGAGGCGGCGCATTTCCCCTTCTACGTCCTCACGTACCCGCGGGTTGTTCTGCAACTGCGCCAGGTTGGTCCTGGCCTGCTCGCAAAATGCCTTGAGCTGGGCTTCCTGCTCGGCCACCTGCTTCTTGACCTCTTTATCGATCGCCTTCTGGTCGCCAATGACGCCGCCGGAAGGCGGCGCGGGCGGTTTGGCGACGGATGGCGAGGACTTGATCACGGTGGTGGCCTCTGCGTCCTGGGGCGGCTGGGATCCGAAGTGGGTGACACCTTGGGCATCCACCCATTTGTAGACCTGGGCGGCCATGCACATCGGGCTCAGGCCAACCAGCAGGCTGGCCGTCAAGAAGAACATTCGCATGCTGTTTCCTTGTCTTGGGTTGCGCAATTGAAGCTAACACAGTTGCCGTTTAAGGGTTTTTTCTTGCGTTCTCATGCGCTTACTTCGAATAAAGCACATAGACGACTTGACTTGAAGGAGGCGAAACAGAAGAATCCAAAGTCCGCTGTAGAGGGACTGCCAGAAGCAGACCCACTCGGCAGATCATGAGGCGCACATCCGCGCCGACCTGTTACACCCGCAACGCGTTACCTCGCGCTGGGTGGGAAAGGCCCGCAACACTTGGGACGATCCCAATACTTGCTCAGTCAGTGCTGACGTAGTCGGCGACCACCGTCGCTCATGCTCTGCCGAGAAGTAAACCTATTAAGACCCGTCCCCTTTTTGTGGGTCGGTATTCTGGCGTTTTAGAGGTGAACAACGTGGAGCTTTTATCTGGCGGTGAGATGCTCGTCCGCTTTTTGCGTGACGAAGGCGTCAAATATATCTACGGGTACCCCGGTGGTGCTCTTCTTCATGTCTATGATGCCCTGTTCAAAGAACCGGAAGTGACCCACATCCTGGTTCGTCACGAGCAGGCGGCCACCCATATGGCTGATGGTTATGCCCGTGCTACCGGCAAGGCCGGCGTGGTCCTGGTGACTTCCGGTCCTGGCGCCACGAACGCCATCACCGGTATCGCCACCGCGTACATGGACTCCATCCCGATGGTGATCATCTCCGGCCAGGTGCCCAGCACCATGGTAGGCACCGATGCGTTCCAGGAAACCGACATGATCGGTATCTCCCGGCCGATCGTGAAGCACAGCTTCATGATCAAGCACGCGTCGGAAATCCCGGAAGTCATGAAGAAGGCCTTCTACCTGGCTGAATCCGGTCGTCCGGGCCCGGTCGTGGTCGATGTCCCGAAAGACATGACCAACCCGGCCGAGAAGTTCGAATACATCTTCCCGAAAAAAGCCAAGCTGCGTTCCTACAGCCCGGCGGTCCGTGGTCACTCCGGGCAAATCCGCAAGGCAGCCGAAATGCTGCTGGCGGCCAAGCGCCCTGTGTTGTACTCCGGTGGTGGCGTGATCCTCGGCGGTGGCTCCGCGCCGCTGACCGAACTGGCGAAAATGCTCAACCTGCCGGTCACCAATACACTGATGGGCCTGGGCGCGTTCCCAGGCACCGACCGTCAGTTCATCGGCATGCTCGGCATGCACGGCAGCTACACCGCCAACCTGGCGATGCACCACGCCGATGTGATCCTGGCGGTCGGCGCGCGTTTCGACGACCGTGTGATCAACGGCCCGGCGAAGTTCTGCCCGAACGCCAAAATCATCCATATCGACATCGACCCGGCGTCCATCTCCAAGACCATCAAGGCAGACGTGCCGATCGTCGGTCCTGTCGAGAGCGTGCTGACCGAAATGGTCGCCATTCTCAAGGAAATCGGCGAGGTTCCGAACAAGGAGTCCGTGGCCAGCTGGTGGAAGCAGGTCGATGAATGGCGCGGCGATCGCGGCCTGTTCCCTTATGACAAGGGCGACGGCAGTGTGATCAAGCCGCAGACCGTGATCGAAACCCTGTGCGAAGTGACCAAGGGCGATGCCTTTGTGACCTCCGACGTGGGTCAGCACCAGATGTTCGCGGCGCAGTACTACAAGTTCGACAAACCCAACCGCTGGATCAACTCCGGTGGCCTGGGCACCATGGGCTTCGGTTTCCCGGCGGCCATGGGTATCAAGTTGAGCTTCCCGGATGCCGACGTCGCCTGCGTCACCGGCGAAGGCAGCATCCAGATGAACATCCAGGAGCTGTCCACCTGCCTGCAATACGGTTTGCCGGTGAAGATCGTGATCCTGAACAACGGTGTGTTGGGGATGGTTCGCCAGTGGCAAGATATGAGCTACGGCAGCCGTCACTCGCACTCCTACATGGAATCGCTGCCTGATTTCGTCAAGCTGGCGGAGGCCTACGGTCACGTTGGCGTGCGCATCACCGAATCGAAGGATCTGAAGTCGAAGATGGAGGAAGCGTTCGCCATGAAGGATCGCCTGGTGGTGATCGATATTGCGGTCGACACCAGCGAGCACGTCTACCCGATGCAGATCAAAGACGGCTCCATGCGCGATATGTGGCTGAGCAAGACGGAGCGTACCTAATCATGCGACACATTATTTCCTTGCTTCTGGAAAACGAACCGGGTGCGCTGTCTCGTGTTGTAGGCCTGTTCTCGCAGCGCAACTACAACATTGAAAGCCTGACCGTGGCGCCAACCGAAGACCCGACCCTGTCGCGTCTGACGCTGACTACCGTGGGGCACGATGAAGTCATCGAGCAGATCACCAAGAACCTGAACAAGCTGATCGAGGTGGTCAAGCTGGTGGACCTGTCGGAAAGCGCTCACATCGAGCGTGAACTGATGCTGGTCAAGGTCAAGGCCACCGGCGCCCAGCGCGCCGAGATCAAACGTACTACCGATATTTATCGTGGGCAGATCGTCGATGTCAGCGCCAGCGTCTATACCGTTCAGTTGACCGGTACCAGCGACAAGCTCGACAGCTTCATTCAATCGATCGGTACTGCCTCGATTCTGGAAACCGTACGCAGTGGCGTCACCGGGATTGCCCGTGGCGACAAAGTACTCAGCATTTAAACCAAATTAGCGAATGGCCTGAATGGCCGGATATAGGGGAAATTCATGAAAGTTTTCTACGATAAAGACTGCGACCTGTCGATCATCCAGGGCAAGAAAGTCGCCATCATCGGTTACGGTTCCCAAGGTCACGCCCAGGCGTGCAACCTGAAAGATTCCGGCGTTGACGTGACTGTCGGCCTGCGTAAAGGCTCGGCCACCGTTGCCAAGGCCGAGGCCCACGGCCTGAAAGTGACCGACGTGGCTTCTGCCGTTGCCGCAGCCGACCTGGTCATGATCCTGACTCCGGACGAGTTCCAATCGGCGCTGTACAAGAACGAAATCGAGCCGAACATCAAGAAAGGCGCCACCCTGGCCTTCTCCCACGGCTTCGCGATCCACTACAACCAGGTTGTGCCACGTGCCGACCTCGACGTGATCATGATCGCGCCGAAAGCCCCGGGCCACACCGTGCGTTCCGAGTTCGTGAAGGGCGGCGGTATCCCTGACCTGATCGCGATCTACCAGGATGCGTCCGGCAACGCCAAGAACGTGGCCCTGTCCTACGCTGCTGGCGTGGGTGGCGGTCGTACCGGCATCATCGAAACCACTTTCAAGGACGAGACCGAAACCGACCTGTTCGGCGAGCAAGCCGTTCTGTGTGGCGGTACCGTCGAGCTGGTCAAGGCCGGTTTCGAAACCCTGGTTGAAGCCGGCTACGCGCCAGAAATGGCCTACTTCGAGTGCCTGCACGAACTGAAGCTGATCGTTGACCTCATGTACGAAGGCGGTATCGCCAACATGAACTACTCGATCTCCAACAACGCCGAATACGGCGAGTACGTGACCGGTCCGGAAGTCATCAACGCCGAGTCCCGTCAGGCCATGCGCAACGCCCTGAAACGTATTCAGGACGGCGAATACGCCAAGATGTTCATCAGCGAAGGCGCCACCGGCTATCCTTCGATGACCGCCAAGCGTCGCAACAACGCCGCCCACGGTATCGAAATCATCGGCGAGCAGCTGCGCTCGATGATGCCGTGGATCGGTGCCAACAAGATCGTCGACAAAGCCAAGAACTAAGTCGCGAACTTGAGTCGAAAAACGCGGCCTTGGCCGCGTTTTTTCGTTTGGGCGATGGCTTCTGGTATAAAGCTGCATCGTTTGCGGCCGAACCGTCGTCCCAGACATCTGTCGAATTTTTTCACACCGTTGCAAGGTATTGCCCATGAGCGAACGTCCCGACGAGCCAAACCAGGCTCCTGACGCCGAAAGCCTGTTGCCCATCGATGAGCACGTCGAAGAAGGCCATGACGCTGAAGGCCGTAAGGTCCGGCATCGTGGCATCTATCTGCTGCCGAATCTGTTCACCACCGCGAACCTGTTCGCCGGTTTCTATTCCATCATCAGCTCCATGAGTGCCCAGGCTGCCTTGAGCGCCGGTGATAGCGCTGGGGCAAGCCGTTACTTCGCCTCCGCCGCCATTGCCATCTTCGTCGCCATGGTGCTCGATGGCCTGGACGGGCGCGTCGCCCGCATGACCAATACCCAGAGCGCGTTCGGCGCCGAGTACGATTCACTGTCCGACATGGTCGCTTTTGGCGTGGCTCCCGCCTTGCTGGCGTTCGGCTGGGCGCTGGGGGACATGGGCAAGGTCGGCTGGATGGTTGCCTTCATCTATGTGGCGGGTGCGGCGTTGCGCCTGGCTCGTTTCAACACCCAGGTCGGCAAGGCTGACAAACGTTACTTCATCGGTCTGGCCAGTCCGGCGGCGGCGGGTGTCGTGGCCGGTGTTGTCTGGGCATTCAGCGACTACGGCATCCAGGGTTCGAAAATGTCGTTCCTGGTAGCGCTGCTGGTTGCCGCGGCCGGGATGCTGATGGTCAGCAACATCAAGTACAACAGCTTCAAGGAGCTGGATCTGAAGGGCCGTGTGCCATTTGTGGCGATTTTGGCAGTGGTGCTGGTATTCGCGGTGGTGTTCAGTGATCCGCCCCGTATCCTGCTGCTGGTATTCCTCGCCTATGCCGCTTCGGGCCCGGTGCAATACTTGTTGCGTCTTCGCCGACGCTAAACGTTGCCTTAATGTAATTTCCCCCATACTCCGCAGTCTATTGGTGCATCTGCCCTCCAATACTGCGGAGTTGTCATGCTGATCAAGATCCCCAAGTCGTCCGACTGCCGTGAATCGGACGTCACGCCCGAATCCCTCTATCTATCCCGTCGTCAGATGCTCGGTGCAACCATGGCGGGTCTCGCCGTGAGCGGCTTGCCGCGATGGGCCAGCGCTGCCGACGCGGCGCGTTATGCCGAGGTCGAGCCGGGCAAGGCGCCGTCCTGGTTTGCCGAGAAATTGCCCTCCGTCCAATGGGAGGCGGTCACGGTCAAGAACGAGTCCATCACACCGTTCAAGGACGCGACCCATTACAACAACTTCTATGAGTTCGGGACCGACAAAGGGGACCCGGCAGCCAATGCCGGCTCCTTGAAGACCGAACCCTGGAGCGTGGTAGTGGACGGGGAGGTGGGTAAGCCGGGGCGCTATGGGTTGGAAGACTTCATGAAGCCTTATCAGCTGGAAGAGCGGATTTATCGACTGCGCTGTGTCGAGGCCTGGTCGATGGTCATTCCGTGGATCGGTTTTCCCATCTCGGCATTGCTCAAGCAGGTCGAGCCGACCTCCAAGGCCAAGTACATCCGCTTCGAAACCTTGCAGGACCCCAAAGTCATGCCGGGGCAGCGTTCCGGTTTCGCCTTGATCGACTGGCCGTATGTGGAAGGCTTGCGATTGGACGAGGCGATGAACCCGTTGGCCATCCTCGCGGTTGGGATGTACGGGCGGGAGTTGCCGAATCAGAACGGCGCGCCGCTGCGTTTGGTCGTTCCGTGGAAGTACGGTTTCAAAAGTGTGAAGTCCATCGTGCGCATCAGCCTGGTGAGCGAGCAGCCAAAGACCACCTGGCAAAGCATTGCGTCTGACGAGTACGGCTTTTATGCCAACGTCAATCCAACGGTCGATCATCCGCGCTGGACCCAGGCACGTGAACGTCGTTTGCCGAGCGGGCTGTTCAGTCCCAATGTACGGGATACGCTGATGTTCAACGGCTATCAGGATGAGGTCGCTTCTTTATATGCAGGGATGGACCTGAGGAAGGACTACTGATGCGTTTTCCAGTCTGGCGAATGAGCGTCTTCATCGCCGCGGCAGTCTGGCCGTTGCTCTGGCTTTACGAAGCCTTGATGAATGCGTTGGGCCCCGACCCGGGCAAGGTGCTGGTGGATCGGCTCGGGTTGGGGGCGCTGATTTTGCTGTTGATCACCTTGAGCATGACGCCGTTGCAAAAAATGACGGGGTGGGCGGGGTGGATTGCGGTCAGGCGCCAGTTGGGGTTGTGGTGCTTTGCTTATGTGGTGCTGCATTTAAGCGGGTATGCGGCGTTCATACTGGGGTTCGACTGGTCGCAGTTGGGCGTCGAGTTGAGCAAGCGGCCTTACATT
The DNA here is from genome assembly GCF_017351395.1 of Pseudomonas sp. FW305-28. Classification (NCBI taxonomy): domain Bacteria; kingdom Pseudomonadati; phylum Pseudomonadota; class Gammaproteobacteria; order Pseudomonadales; family Pseudomonadaceae; genus Pseudomonas; species Pseudomonas sp. FW305-28. The sequence goes on along the minus strand of NZ_JACNDD010000012.1, from coordinate 434 downwards.
ATTGTTGGGGCGCTTGGGTTTCTCGGCCTGCTGGCGCTGGCTGTCACGTCCAATCGCTACAGCCAGCGGCGACTGGGCGTGCGCTGGAAGAAATTGCATCGCCTGGTGTATCTGATTCTGGGGCTTGGGCTGCTGCATATGCTGTGGATCGTGCGGGCAGATTTGAAGGAGTGGTCGATATACGCCTTTATTGGGGCCGTACTGTTGATGCTGAGAATCCCGCCGGTTATGCGTCGGATCCCGCGTTTGCTGGGTAGGAAAGTCCCTTCTGCAACAAAAGCGTAATTAAGGGTTGACGGCAGATTCTGGACGTCTATAATTCGCCCCACTTCCGGCGCAGTCGAAACGGAAAACTCCTTGAGATTCAATGAGTTAAGTAGGTTTCGAAGGCGCAGGGCTTCAGTTCATCGAAGCCCGGAAGGAGCAGGTAGAGC